>NZ_JAKWFH010000039.1:0-76810 GCF_029522185.1 Burkholderia sp. IO2
CTGTTCCGTTTCTTGCACTGGCCGTCGCCGGCAGCGCGCCGGCTTCGACGAGCACCGGTTCGACCGCCGTCGCGAGCCCGAGCACCGCGGCGACGGTCGCCGGGCGGGCAGGCGGCTCGGTGACGTCCGCGACGAGCGCGGCGGCGTCGGTCGCCTCGCCGTCGGCCGGCACGGCGGAGGCCGCGTGGGCCGACGCGCGCGGCGCCGGCAGGCAGCGGGTCGCGGGGACCGCGCTCAGGTGCCGGTGACCGGCCGCGGTGAACGCGTCGCAGATCGTGCGGAACCACGCGCGATCGACGACGGCCAGCACGCGGCGCCCGTCGGGCAGCGCGGCCGGATCGAGCGCGATGTGGCAGCCGAGCGGGTCCTGGATCAGCTGATCCTCGACGATGTTGGGCAGCGCCTGGCGCAGCTTCGGCCCCTTCAGCGGCGGCACGGTCGCGGCCAGCAGCAGCACGTCGCGCGCGGCGACGATCAGCACCGTCGCGTTCGCGCGCGGCAGCAGCGCGAGCGCGGCGCGGCCCGCGCGCTGCACCTGGCCGGCCTTGTCGACGAGCGTGAACGGCAGCTCGGGCCACTGCCATTCCTGCAACGGCACGGCAGGCTCGCGCGGCGGCAAAGAAACAATCAACGTGCTCACAAGAGCTCCTCTCCCGATTGGCGTCGTTATAGCTGGTCGCGGATGCGCACGACCCGCGTCGAGTGCGTGGTCGGATCACGATACACGAGCGAGGTGCGGTCGACCTCCGCGCGTTCGTGCTGGATCCGGCCATGCACGATGAAATAGCTCGAATTGACGTCGACGAGGCTCGAGTCGATCGTCACGTTCGGCGGCGCGCCGGCGCCGCGCAGCGCGAGCTGCACGTCGCCGACGTTCCGGAAAAACACCGTCTCGCGGCGCGACACGAGCGCCTGCGCGGACGACACGCTCATCCCCGGTATCAGCGCCGCGATCACTTCGGCCGGCGCGGTGTTCATGTTCACGGGCGTGGTAGTCGGCAGCACGGTGACGAACGGGCGCAGCCGCGCGACCATCTCGGGCGTCACGCCGTCGACGTCGAGCAGGCTGTCGACGCGCGTCATCATCAGCGGCGCGGGCCCGCGGTCGCCGCCGGCCATCCCGGGATCGTCGGTGAAGCCGCTGCCCTGCATGTCGCCGCTCGTCACCGGCGCGGTCGCGGCGTTCGCCGCGGTGCCGCCGCCGCCGGGCAGGTTCGGCATCTGGAACCGCGTGGCCGAATGCAGCAGGCCCGCGCGCACCTGCAGCGCGATGCGCTTCGCGAACGCGCTGTCGTAGCCAAGCGTCGTCAGCAGGCGCTGGAACGCCTGCATCTGCGTGACGTTCAGTTGCAGCACGCCGGGCGCCGGCGACGACACGAGGTTGCGCAGGTTGAACTTCGCCTGCGCGTCCTCGATCGAGCCGGACAGGTAAGTGTCTTCGGCGTCGGTGTCGTTGGGCGCGCCGATTCGGCCGAGGAAATCCGACAGCTTGGTCTTCGCGATCGGCACGCCCCAGATCCCGCCGAGATACGTGATGCCGGGCGCCGTATCGCCTTCGGAGCGCAGGATCATCCGGGTCCAGTCGAGCGCGCCGCGCGCGACCCACTGCGCCTGCGCGATCACGCGCTGGTTCTCGATCCGGCGGATCTGCACCTGCTGGCGCCACAGCATCCCCGACACGAGGATCGCCGACAGCGCGACCACGAGCAGCGCGGTGATGATCGCGGCGCCGCGCTGACGGCGGGCAGGCATTCGGTGGAGTGGGCGCGCACGCATCGTCATTCCCCGACGAGGAAGATGCGCGTGACCGGCACGCGCAGCGACGTCGCGCCGATGCTGACCTGCAGCCCGGTCACCGCGCGCGCCGGCGGCGCGTTGCCGATCTGCGGCACCTTGAGCGCGTCGTTGTTCTGCGCGAGCGCTTCGTCGGCCGTCTGCAGGTTGGTGGTCCAGCCCACGCGCGGCACATACAGCTTCGCGTCGATCGCGCCGACGCCGCCCATCAGCGCGACCCAGCTCCAGCCTTCGACGCTGCTGTCCTTCAGCATGGTGCGCAGCCGGTTCGTGTCGTCGATCGGCGGCGACGCATAGCGCACGACGCGCCCGCCGGCGATCCGGTAGCGGACCACCTGCAGCCGCGGCGCGACGCCCGGCACGTCGAGTTCGCGCACGATCTGCAGCGTATTGCCGGCGACGCCGATCGCCGGCTGGCCGGCTTCGTCGTCGGTCGCGGCGAGCCGCGCGTCGATGCGCATCTGGTCGAACATCTGCGCGAACACGCGCTCGTCTTCCATCGCGGCCGCGACCTTGTCGCGACCGCGCATGATCTGGTCGAGCCCGCGCCACGCGAGGATCGCGACCACCGCGAGGATCGCGATCGCGATCATCAGCTCGATCAGCGTGAAGCCGCGGGTGGCGAGGCGCGCCGGGCGGGCGGACGGGCGGCGCATCGGCGCGTCAGAGTGGACGGCTGGTTTCATTCGCGACCACCGTCACCATCTGCGCGAGCACGCCGGCGCGGCCAGGCATGCTCACCGAAATCCGCACGCGCCGGAACACCGGATTCGGCGTGGTGCTCACACGCTGCGTGCAGACCAGCTGCACGTTGCCTTGCGAGCAGTCGAAACTCTGCTCGCCGACTTCCGGCCACGCATGCGTGAGCCGCAGCTGCGCGAGCGCGTTGTCTGCGCTCCAGCCGGCGAGCAGCCGGCGATGCAGGTCGGACGCATTGGTCGCCATCGTGCCGACCGCACGGATCGACGCGGCGAGCGCGACCGCGATGATCGCGAGCGCGACCAGCACCTCGATCATCGTGAAGCCGCGGGATGAAGAAACGGAGAAGGGCAGGCGACGACGCATCGTCATTGCACCTCGTAGCGGCCGTTGCCGGTGCCGACGATCGTCGCGCTGCCGGCGGCCGAATGCAGCGTCACGCGCACGGGCGTGTCGATGCTCTCGGTGCCGAACACGACTCGGCTCGCGCGCGTATCCGACCCCGGGTAATCGATGTCCGCGCCGGTGACGCCGCCATCCCAGTCGCGCGGGCGCAGCAGGTCGTCGCGCAGCGTGCGCCAGCCGTCGGGCGAGCTCACGTCGAACTGGAAGCCGTGCGCGGTCGGCTGCCATGCGATCGGCCGCGCGCGCACCTGCGCTTCGTCGCCGGCCGTCTCGAACAGCAGCGCGATGCGCTGCGCTTCCTCGCGCAGGTCGGTGCGCGGATTGCGCGTCAGCGACAGCGACGCGAGCGACACCAGCAGCCCCGCGATCACGAGCACGACCAGCATTTCGAGCAGCGTGAAACCGCGCGCGCGACGCCGCGCCGCGCGGTGCTTCATCGAGCCGCCATCGGCACCTGCCGGTGCGGACGGCACCGCACCGCGACGCACACGGCAATCGCGGCCGCAGCGGGAGGTCGTGCGAATGGCGAGCATGAAGAACGGGAATGAAGCGTCGGGGCGATCAGCGCCGGCTTATTGCCACGAGCCGATGTCGGAGTCGTTGCTTTCGCCGCCTTCCTTGCCGTCGGCGCCGTAGCTGAACACGTCGATCTCGCCGTGCACGCCCGGGTTCAGGTACTTGTACCCGTTGCCCCACGGATCGTTCGGCAGGCGCTCGAGATAGCCGCCGTCCTTCCAGTTGTTCGGGATCGGATCATTGGTCGGCTTCTGGATCAGCGCGTTCAGGCCCTGCTCCTGGGTCGGATAGCGGCCGTTGTCGAGACGATACAGCTTGAGCGCCTGCATGATCGTGCCGATGTCCTGCTTCGCGGCGATGCGGCGCGCCTCGTCCGGGCGGCTCATGATCTTCGGCACGATCAGCGCCGCCAGGATCCCGAGGATCGCGACCACCACCATGATCTCGATCAGCGTGAAACCGCGCTGACGACGCACGGCCGCGTTGCGGCGAGTGATCCACGTTTGCATGACTGACTACCTCTTTCCAAAAAATGTCGTCGATTGAGTGACGCACCCGGCGCACCGGACGATTGCCTGACGGCAACCTTCCGGACCGGCGGGCGCGGAGCACGCATTGTAAGGCGCGCATCGCCGAGGGCTTTCACTCAACGCAAATTTCACATACATCCGTACAATAGCGCGCATGAACGCGCTCTCGATCCGGATCCTTTCCCTCGCCCTCTTCGCGGGTTTGTGCGCGACGGCCACCTACTGGGTCGTCACGCTGTCGGCCCGCGAGGCGCCGCTGCCAGCCGCCGCCGCGCGGCTGCCGATCCGCACCGAGGACGCCGCGGCGCTCTTCGGCGGCCAGCTCGACAAGAATCCCGTCCAGGACATCCACCTGTTCGGCATTCTCGCGCTCGACCACGGCGGCGCCGCGATCGTCGGCGTCGGCGGCGAACCGCCGCGCGCCGTGTCGCTCGGCGCGGACGTCACGTCCGGCGCGAAGCTCGCCGAAGTCCGCCCGCGCTCGATCATCATCGACCGCAACGGCGCCCGCGCCGAAATCCAGCTCCCGGCGAACACGCCGTCACCCGCGATCTACATGCGCTGAACGATGGCGGCCCGGCAAACGGGCCGCAGCGTCACTGCACCATGTTGTTCAGCTCGATGATCGGCAGCATCACGGCCAGCACGATCACGAGCACGATGCCGCCCATCGCGAGGATCAGCAGCGGCTCCAGCAGGCTCGTCAGGAACATCGTGCGGCGCTCCAGCTCGCGCGCTTCGCCTTCGGCCGCGCGGTCCAGCATCGTCGTCACGTCGCCCGTCGCTTCGCCCGACCGGATCAAGTGCACCAGCACCGGCGGAAACGTCTTCACGTTGTTCAGCGCGCGCGACAGCGCGGAGCCTTCGCGCACGCGCACGATCGCATCGTCGATGTTCGCGCGCATCGCGCGGTTCGACAGCGTCTCGCCGGCCGCCTGCAGCGCGCGCAGGATCGGCACGCCGGCCGCGGTGAGGATGCCGAGCGTGCTCGCGAAGCGCACCGTGTTGTAGCCGCGCACGAGCTTGCCCGCGAGCGGCGCGGTCAGCACCCAGCGATCGAACGCGAGCCGGGGCCCCGCGCGCGACAGCGTCGCCTTCACGAACCACACGGCGAGCGCGACCGCGATCAGGATCGCCCACCACCAGTGCCGCACGAACTCCGACAGCGCCATCATCACGACCGTGAGGATCGGCAGCTGCTGCTTCGTGCTCGCGAACACGTTGACGACCTGCGGCACGACGTAGCTCAGCAGGAACGTGACGATGCCGAACGCAATCAGCGTAACGATGCCCGGATACGTGAACGCCAGCAGGATCTTCTGCTTGAGCGCATTGCTCTGCTCGATGTAGTCGGCGAGGCGCGACAGCACGATGCCGAGCTTGCCGGTGTGCTCGCCCGCCGCGACCAGCGCGCGGTAGATTTCCGGAAAATCGCGTGGATGCTGGCCCAGCGCATTCGCGAGCGAATGGCCGCCGAGCACTTCGGCGCGGATCGCGGCCATCAGTTCGCGAATGTAGTCGCGCTCGGCCTGCTCGGTCAGCACGCCGAGCGCCTCGTCGAGCGGCAGCCCGGCGATCAGCAGGCTCGCGAGCTGGCGCGTGAGGATCGCCTGTTCGCGCTGCGACAGCTTGCGGCCGAACGCGAGCCGCTGCGAACGCGCGCCGCGCGTCGCGCTCGCGGCCGGCTCGACGACGAGCGGCGTGAGTCCCTGCGTGCGCAGCTGGCCGCGCGCGGCACGCGCGCTGTCGGCATCGATCACGCCTTTCTGCGCGCGCCCCGCCGCATCGATCGCTTCGAAACGGAATGCCGGCATCGCGCTATGCGCCTCCCGTCACGCGCAGCACTTCCTCGAGCGACGTCGCGCCGGACGCGAGCCAGCGCTCCGCGTCGTCGCGCAGCGTGCGCATGCCTTCCGCGCGGCCGGCGGCGAGGATCTCGGCATCGGCCGCATTGCGGTGGATCAGCGTGCGGATCGACTCGTCGACCAGCAGCAGTTCGTAGACCCCGCGCCGGCCCGAATAGCCCGAATGCCCGCACTTGTCGCAGCCGACCGGATGCCACACGGTGCGGCCTTCCTCGTGCCGCTCTTCCTTGCAGACGGGGCAGAGCTGGCGCACCAGGCGCTGCGCGAGCACGCCGAGCAGCGACGACGCGAGCAGGTACGGCTCGACGCCCATGTCGGTCAGGCGCGTGACCGCGGACGCCGCATCGTTCGTGTGCAGCGTCGCGAGCACGAGGTGGCCCGTCAGCGACGCCTGCACCGCGATCTGCGCGGTTTCGAGGTCGCGGATTTCGCCGATCATGATCACGTCCGGGTCCTGGCGCAGGATCGAGCGCAGCGCGCGGGCAAAGGTCATCCCGATCCGCTCGTTCACCTGCGTCTGGCCGATGCCGGCGAGGTCGTATTCGATCGGGTCCTCGACGGTCATGATGTTGGTCGTCGCGGTCTCGAGCCGCGACATCGACGCGTACAGCGTGGTCGTCTTGCCCGAACCGGTCGGGCCGGTGACGAGCACGATGCCGTGCGGGCGGCCGATCAGCTTGTCGAACTGCACGAGCGTGTCGCGGCCCATCCCGAGCGCTTCGAGGTTCAGGCGCTGCGCGTCCTTTTCCAGCAGACGCAGCACCGCGCGCTCGCCGTGCCCGGTCGGCAGCGTCGACACCCGCACGTCGACCGGCCGGCCGCCGACGCGCAGCGTGATGCGGCCGTCCTGCGGCAGGCGCTTCTCCGCGATGTCGAGCTGCGCCATGATCTTGATCCGCGAGATCAGCGCGCCATGCAGCGCCTTCTTCGGGCGCACGACGTCGCGCAGCGTGCCGTCGACGCGAAAGCGCACGACCGACGCATTCTCGAACGGCTCGATGTGAATGTCCGACGCCTGTTCGCGCGCCGCTTGCGTGAGCAACGCGTTGATCATCCGGATGATCGGCGCGTCGTCTTCCGATTCGAGCAGATCCTCGACTTCGGGAATGTCCTGCATCAGCCGCGACAGGTCGACTTCGCCTTCGACCTCGCCGACCACCTGCGCGGCGCTGCCGTCCTGGCGCGCGTACGCCTGGTTGATCGCCTGCGCGAGCTCGTCGGCCGGCACGCGATGCACGGCGATCGAGCCGAAGTTGCGGGCGATTTCCGCGAGCGCGGCGTCGCTCGTGCGTTCGCTGATCCACACCTCGAGCGTGTCGTCGAGCTGATGCGCGATCAGCACCTGGCCGCTCTTCGCGAAGCCGTACGGCAGCAGGCGCGCGGCGAGCGGCGACGGCGGCTGGCGTTCGCCCGGCGCGCCGTCGTGGGCGGAAGACGCGAGCACGTCGCTCACTGCGAGGCTCCCGGTGCGGTGGTCAGCGGCTGGGCCGGCACCGCCTGCTGCGGCACGCCCTGCGGCTGCGCGGGCGTCGCTTCCGGCAACGGCTGGGCCGGCACCGGCGCGACCTGGCGCTGCAACTGCTGGCGACGCATCTTGTCGAGATCGAACAGGTTGCCGGCCGGCGTGCCGCCCTGGCTCGGACCGATCGGCATCGGCGGGACGACCGGATCGTCCTTGTCGCGGATCACGTTGTTGTCCGACTTGTACGCGCCCGTCACACCCTGGATGTAGTCGTAGCGGTTGGCCGTGACTTCCTGCGCGGTGCTGCGATCGGAAATGATCACCGGGCGCAGGAACACCATCAGGTTCGTCTTCTGCCGCTGCTTCGATTCCGAACGGAACAGCTGGCCGATCCACGGGATGTCGCCGAGCAGCGGCACCTTGCTGTTCGACACCTGGTAGTTGTCCTGCATCAGGCCGCCGAGCACGATGATCTCGCCGTTGTCGGCCAGGATCGTCGACTGGATCGAGCGCTTCGTGAAGGTCGGACCGGTCTGCGCGCTGGTGGTGCCGCTGACGACCGCCGAGTCCTCCGTATAGAGTTGCAGCTTCAGGATCCCGCCGTCGGTGATCTGCGGCTTCACGTGCAGCGTCAGGCCGACGTCGCGACGATCGTACGTGTTGAACGCATTGCTCGTGGTGCCGCTCGTCAGGTTCGAGTACGAACCGGTCGCGATCGGCACGTTCTGGCCGACGACGATCTTCGCTTCCTCGTTGTCGAGCGTGATCAGGTTCGGCGTCGACAGCACGTTCGCGTCGCTCACGCCCGAGAAATACTGCAGCAGCGCGCCGAGGCCCTGCACGCCGAACATGTTGTGCAGCCAGCCGATGTTGAGCCCCTGGTTCAGCCCCGAAAGATTGGCCGCGAGGCCGGCGCCGGTACTGCCCGCGGTGCCGGTCGTGAGGTTGATGATGCTGTTGCCCGCGACGTTGCCGGCCGCCGCGGCCAGGTTCGTGCCGCCGAGGAACTGGCCGCTCGCGACCTGCCACTGGATACCGAGTTGCCCCTGCGTCGTCGAGTTCAGTTCGACGATCAGCGCTTCGATGTAGACCTGCGCGCGCCGCGCGTCGAGCTGGTCGATCACCGAGCGCAGGTTCCGGTAAACCGGATCGGACGCGGTGATGATCAGCGAGTTGGTGGCCGAGTCGGCCTGGATCATCCCGCCTGGCTGGTTGTCGTCACCGCTCTTGTCCTTGTCGCCGCCGAGCAGGCCGCCGCTGCCGATTCCGCCGCTGGACGAAGAACCGCTGCCGTAGGACGACGACGACGAGCCGCCCAGGCCGCCCGACGGCAGCGGCGGGGTGCCCGACGTGCCGGTCGAGAAGTTGCCGCTCGCCGACGAACCGCCGTTCTGGTTGAAGCTGTTCGCATCGTTGGACGACGCCGACGAGCCGCTGTCGTTGCCGCCCTTGCCGAGCATCCCGCGCAGCGTCTTCGCGAGCTTCACCGCATCGGCGTTGCGCAGCGGCACGACGTGCATGTTGCCGGGCACCGCGCTCGGCGCGTCGAGCTGCAGCGCGAGACGTTTCGCGGCCGCGAGGCGCGACCCGTTCGATGCGCGCAGCAGCAGCGAATTGGTGCGCGGGTCGGCCGTGACCGACACCTTCAGCGTCGCGTCGCTGTTGCCGATCGCACCCGGGTCGAGCATCTTCTGCATCTGCGCGGCGAGGTCGATCGCGTTCGCGTTGCGCAGCGTCACGACCTGCACCTGCGCGCCCGCGGCGCTGTCGATGCCCGAGATGATCTGCGCGATGCGGCGCACGTTGTCCGCATAGTCGGTCACGACGATCGTGTTGTTCGCCGGGTAGGCCGTCACCGTGTTGTTCGGCGAGATCAGCGGCCGCAGCACGGGCAGCAGGTTGTTCGCCGATTCGTTGTGCAGCTCGAACACCTGCGTGATCACCTGGTCGCCACGCGCCTGCGGCGCATTGCCGACGTAGGTCGGCACGCCCTGCAGCTTCGCGTCGGCTTCCGGCACGACCTTCAGCACGCCGTGATCCTGCACGAGCGCGAAGCCCTGCATGCGCAGCGCCGACTGCAGCGTCTTCAACGCCTGGTCTTCCGGCACCGGCCGTTCGGCCACGAGATTGAGCTGCCCCTTCACGCGGGGGTCGACGATGATGGTCTTGCCGGTCGCGGCGCCGATCGCTTTCGCGACCTGGTCGATATCCGCATTCACGAAATTGAGCGTGACCTGAGCGTAGGCGGCCTGCGAGACGATGATGCCGGCCACGAGCAGGGTCGTGGCAACACGCCGCATAACGAAGCGATTTCTTGTCATGGATGAATGGGTCGATGCCGGCTCAGGCCACTTCCGGCGGTAGTGCTGGGATCCAAGTCCGAAAGAGGCGACATTAGCAGTTTTTCATGTCCGAAATATCACATTGATCCGAGGACTGTCTCACATACGACATGCGTCCGGCGAATCGTATGCAATATGTAAGGATCCGCGTCGCCCTCCGCATGCCGGCCCTCTCCCTTGTTTTCGCGATGAACCGACACGGAAATGCGGTATAACCGGGCTGCCGTATTCCTGCCTGTCGCAATCTGACGGTCTGCCGGTATGATACGGGCGGCGCGTTTCTCGTCGCACTAATAACAGGCACGGGTTTTCCCGAGCTTCGCGCAATTCCTTTTCGTTTCCGCACGATGAACAGACGGTTCGCTTCGATCGCGTTGATCGCCGCCGGCGCGTGGTTCGCCAGCGGCAACGCACGCGCCGATTGTTTCGACGAAGCGGCCAAATATCAGCAGGTCAATCCGCTGATCCTGCGCGCGATCGCGTGGCAGGAGTCGCGCAACCGGCCCGGCGCGCTGAACAAGAACACCAACGGCTCGGTCGACTACGGCCTGATGCAGATCAATTCGATCCACCTGCCGACGCTGTCGCGCTATGGGATCGGCCGCGACACGCTGATGGAGCCGTGCAAGAACGTGTACATCGCCGCGTGGCATCTCAAGCAGAAGATGAATCGCTACGGCAACACGTGGCAGGCAGTCGGCGCCTATCATTCGGAAACGCCATCGCTGCGCGACAAGTACGCGCGGCAGATCGCCGGCATCCTGACGCAATGGAAGCTGCTGCCGCCCGCGCAGACCACTCAAGCCGCTCAAGCCGCGCAGTGATTCTGCGCCGCGTCACCGGCCGGCGCCGGGCCGGCCGCGCGCGTTTGATGCACAATGCGGGCTGACGCCGCCGTTTGGCCCGTGCGCGGGCCGATCGCGCCCCGGCAGGGCGCCGCGGCCGCTTTTTCATCTTTTCCGTTGGTGCATATCATCATGAATCCGGCAATGAAACAGCCGTTGCCCGTCACAGTGCTGTCCGGTTTCCTCGGCGCCGGCAAGACCACGCTGCTCAACCACGTCCTCGCGAACCGCGCGGGCCTGAAAGTCGCGGTGATCGTCAACGATCTCGCGGCGGTCAACATCGACGCGTCGCTCGTGCGCGATGCGCAGGCGCTGTCGCACGTCGAGGAACGCCTCGTCGAAATGTCGAACGGCTGCATCTGCTGCACGCTGCGCGACGATCTGCTCGTCGAGATCCGCAACCTTGCATCCGAAGGCCGCTTCGACGCGATCATGATCGAATCGACCGGTATCGCGGAGCCGATGCCGATCGCCGAAACCTTCACGTTCGTCGACGACGACGGCGCGTCGCTGTCGTCCATCGCGCGGCTCGACACGCTCGTCACCGTGGTCGACGCGTACAACTTCCTGCGCGACTACGGCTCCGACGACGCGCTCGCGACGCGCGGCATCGCCGCGTCGGAAGACGACGACCGCACGCTCGTCGAACTGCTGATCGAGCAGATCGAATTCTGCGACGTGCTGGTGATCAACAAGGCCGACCTCGTCGGCGCGGACGATCTCGCGCGCCTGCAGCACATCCTCGCGCGCCTCAATCCGCGCGCGCACCAGGTCGTGTCGACGTTCGGCAACGTGCCGCTCGACGAAGTGCTGAACACCGGCCGCTTCGATTTCGACGAAGCCGCGAACGCGCCGGGCTGGCTCGCGTCGCTCGATCACGATCACACGCATTGCGACGACCCCGACTGCCATGACGACCATCATGCGCACGTGCACGGCGAAGCCGACGAATTCGGAATCGGCAATTTTGTTTACCGCGCGCGCCGGCCGTTTCACCCGGCACGACTCTGGGCGCTGCTGCATCAGGAGTGGCCGGGCGTGCTGCGCAGCAAGGGTTTCTTCTGGCTCGCGACGCGCAACGACATCGCGGGCTCGCTGTCGCAGGCGGGCGGCGTGTGCCGGCATGGCCCGGCAGGCTTGTGGTGGGCGGCGCAGGATCGCGCGGAATGGCCGGACGACGACGAGTTGCTCGCCGAAATCCGCACGGAATGGCTGGGCGATCTCGACGATCGCACGGTCGGCGATCGCCGGCAGGAACTCGTGCTGATCGGCATCGCGCTCGACGCCGACGCGTGGCGCGCGAAACTCGATGCGTGCCTGCTGACCGATGCGGAGTTCGCGCTCGGCGCGGCGGGATGGGCGGCGTTCGACGATCCGTTCCCGGCGTGGGATGTCGATTCGCACGACGACGACGATCACGGCGACACGCAGATCGTGCACGCATGATCGCTTGGTAACGGCTTGTAAAAGTAACCGTTAACTTTTGCAAGAGCGGCGCGAACTGTGGCGAAAATGCCGCGCGCGCCCAACAAAAAACCCGCCGAGAGGCGGGTTTTTCCTGGAACAGGCGCGGGTTTAACGCTTGTTGACGGCGTCCTTGAACGCCTTGCCAGCCGTGAACTTGACCGTCTTGGCTGCCGGGATCTTGATGGTTTCGCCCGTCTTCGGGTTGCGGCCCGTACGTGCTGCGCGCTTGCCCGAACCGAAGCTGCCGAAGCCGATCAGCTGAACCGCATCACCCTTCGACACGGCCTTCTTGATGACTTCGAGCAGCGTGTCCAGCGTTTCGCCGGTTTGAGCCTTGCTGGCGCCCGTTTGGGCGGCGACGGCGTCGATCAGTTCCTGTTTGTTCATTAAGGTTCCTTTATCAGGTTAGGTTGACACGAACAGCGCGAACGCGCCGATTATACGTGCGCGAACCGTGCCGTCGAGAGTCAGACTCCGACGACACAGCGCCGAATCCTGGCCCGCGCGACGCGCCCTCCGGCTTGCCGGCGGCCACCCCGCGGTACGGCGTTGCTATGATAGCGCAGCGCAAACCCAATAACGACAAGGGTTTCAAAGATTTTCATCGGTATTTCGCCGAATGAATCGTCGATTGCCCGTTTTTTGACCTGCGCCAACCGGACAGGAT
The DNA here is from genome assembly GCF_029522185.1 of Burkholderia sp. IO2. NCBI lineage: Bacteria > Pseudomonadati > Pseudomonadota > Betaproteobacteria > Burkholderiales > Burkholderiaceae > Burkholderia > Burkholderia sp. IO2. The sequence continues at coordinate 12,593 of NZ_JAKWFH010000039.1, forward strand.
ACGCAGCGCGGTCCGCCCGACCGCCGCCCCGTTGGCTTTTCCCAACGGCCCGTCGGACGGCCTCCCGCAATCCCTTGCCAGGCTTGGCTGCCACGTTTTTTGTTTCGCATGCCCGACCGACTTGTTTCCGCCACGCTCGCGCTTCGCGACGACGGCACGCTCGTTTCGCCCGAGTTCGGCACGCTCCATCGCGGCGCATCCGGCACGCTCGCGCACGCGCATCGCGCGTTCGTCGCGGGCAACGGGCTGCCCGCGCGCTGGCAGCGCCGCCGAACGTTCACAATCGTCACGACGGGATTCGGCGCGGGCGCCGGCTTCCTCGCCGCATGGGCCGCGTGGCGCGACGATCCTGAGCGCTGCGAACGGCTGCACGTCGTCGCGGTCGAACCGCACCCGTTGTCGCGCGACGACCTGCGCCGCGCGGTGTCGCATATGGTTGCAGACACAACCATATCGGCAGACGTCGACGCATTGATCGATGCATGGCCGATGCTGGTGCCGGGCCTGCACCGGCTCGAATTCGACGCAGGGCGCGTGGTGCTCACGCTCGCGTTCGGCGATGCGATCGAGCTGTCGAAGAAGCTCGTCGCGCGCGCCGATGCATTTTTTCTCGATGGCGCCGCGGCATCGAGCGACGGAATTCGCGCGCTCGCAAAAATGGCCGGCGAGCACGCGACGTTTGCGACGCATGCAACGTCCGATGCCGTGAAACACGCGCTCGGCGAGACAGGTTTCACGTTCCGCGAAGTCGACGGTCGTCTCGTCGGCGAATATGCGCCACGCTGGCGCGCGCGCCGGCACGAACCGCCGCATGCATTGCCCGTTGCAGTACGCCGCGCGATCGTGATCGGCGCGGGCCTCGCGGGCTGCGCGGTGGTCGAACGTCTGGCCGCGCGCGGCTGGGACGTCACGTTGATCGAGCGGCACGAACGAATCGCGCGCGACGCGTCGGGCAATCCGGCCGGCGTTTTCCATCCGTTGATGACGCGCGACGACAACGTCGCGAGCCGGCTCACGCGCGGCGGCTTCCTGCACGCGATCGCACGCTGGCGAGCCCTCGAACGTGCGGGCCATGTCTTCGCACGCAGCACGCGGGGGATGATCCATCTCGCCGAATCGGCCGACGATTTCGCGCGGATGCGCGACGCGTTCGATGCCTTCGGTGCGCCATCCGACTACGTGACGCTGCTCGACGCCGATGCCGCGCGTGCGCACCTGAACCTGCCGGTCGCGCATGGCGGGCTGCTGTTTCCGCACGGCGGCGCCGTCTGGCCGGCCGGGCTGTGCGCCGCGCAATGCACGGCGGCCGGCGAGCGTGTGCGCCTGCTTGCGTCCACCCGCGTCGCGCGGCTCGAGCGGCGGGACGACATCTGGCATGCGCTCGACGAGACGGGCGCCACGCTGGCCGACGCGCCCGTCGTCGTGCTCGCGAACGCGGGCGACGCCGCGCGCCTTGCCGGACTGCAGCACGTCGCGCTGCAACCGGTGCGCGGCCAGCTCACGCTGCTGCCGCCGGGCACGACGGCGCCGCTGCCGTGCCCGGCGATCGGCGACGGCTACGCGATCCCGCTCGACGACGGCACGCTGCTGATCGGCGCCACCTTCGAGCCGGACGACACCGATCCCGCGATGCGCGCGGCCGGCCACGCCGAAAACCTCGAGCGCGTGCGGCGCCTGCTGCCGGGCCTGATCGGCGAGTGGCCGGATCCCGCCACGCTGCGCGGCCGCGTGGCGTTCCGCTGGGTCGTCGGCGATCGCCTGCCGCTCGTCGGCCCGCTCGCCGACGAAGCGCAGGCCGTTGCGAACGCACGCGCGCTGGGCGGTGCGCAGGCGCGCGACCTGCCGCGCATGCCGGGCCTCTACGGCGCATTCGGCTTCGGTTCGCGCGGGCTCGTGTGGGCGGCGCTCGGCGCCGAACTGATCGCGTCGCAACTCGAAGGCGAACCCTGGCCGCTCGAGCGAGAGCTCGCCGACGCGATCGATCCCGCCCGCTTCCTGATCCGCGCACTGCGCGCCCGCCGCGTCGGTTCGACCGGCTGACCGGTCGCACGCCTGCGTCACAGTTTCCCGATTTTCCCGCGCAAGGTTATCCACGCGATGCTGTGGATAACCGCGCGGAATCCGCACGCACTTCGTGTGTAATCACAGTGGACGTAAACTGGGCAACTCGGCACAGCTGTGCAGCGGCCCGAAAGTTGCTCAACTCAAATGTCTGTGCACGAACAGCCTGTGCAACCGGTTATGGTTTCGCCAACACCTTGATCTGCCAGCGTAAACCGGAGTTATCCACAGAACTGTGCGTCCTTTGTTAACTTCTACTACGTATATATACAAGTAAACCTTTGAAACCAAAGACCTGCGGTGCCGCACAGCGCCGCGAGTCGATTCAATCGGTTCCGGAGCGAAAAAGCTGTGGCACAATCGGTTTCCTTCGCGTTCGTTCGGCCAGGCGCCGGACATGCTTCAATGGAACGGTCGGCACGATTTCGAATCAGAATCCTCGAGACTGCGCAGTCCGTTCACACATCAGGCCGACAATCCAGATCGGCAACCTGAACGACGTTCCGCCCTGTGGTGGAACAGGCGGACCCCATGTACCGCCGTCGTCGAGCACAACAATCACATTCGGGGCGATACCCAGCCGGCGCGCATCCATTCCTGTCGCTTGACCCCGCGTCGCTGGCGGTTGCTTCCAAAGGAGAAGTCACCACGATGAAGTCGGCGTTCTCATTCCTGCCCAACTGGCCGCTTACGCCGGATGCCGTGTTCTGGGCCGGGCTCGCGCTGTTCGCAGCCGGCCTGTGCGGCGAGCTGTGCTATCGCGCGTGGCGCCTGCCGCGCATCACCGGCTATGCCGTGATCGGCCTGATCGCCGGTTCGTTCGGATTCGGCGTGATCGACGCGAGCACCGACGAAACCTCGCGGCTGCTGATGGATGTCGCGCTCGGCCTGCTGCTGTTCGAACTCGGCAGCCGCCTCGACCTGCGCTGGATCCGGCGCAATCCGTGGCTCGTCGCGTCGAGTCTCGCGGAAGCCACGCTGACCTTCGTGCTCGTGCTGTTCGTGATGCTCGCGCTCGGCGTATCGGGCATGGTCGCGCTGGTGCTGTCGGCGATCGCGATCGCGACGTCGCCGTCGATGGTGATCCAGCTCAAGACCGAACTGCGCGCGGAAGGGCAGGTATCGCAACGCCTGATCACGCTCACCGCGCTCAACAGCGTGTATGCGATCGTGCTGACCAAGCTCGTCACGAGCTGGCTGCACCAGGAAGCGTACGGCAACGTGTTCGCGACGATCCTGCAGCCGCTCTACCTGCTCGCCGGTTCGTTCATCGTCGCGTATCTCGTCGCGCGTTCGTGCAATTACCTGTTCCGTCACATGACCGCGACGATGCGCGACGAGCATTCGTTCGTCGCGCTGTTCGGGCTTGTGATGCTGGCGATCGCCGTCGCGCAGGCGCTGAAGCTGTCGACGCTGCTCACGCTGCTGCTCGCCGGCATCATCGTGAAGAACCTCGAAGCACGGCCGCAACTGTGGCCCGAGCATTTCGGCACGGCCGGCTGGCTGCTGACGGTGGTGCTGTTCGTGCTGACGCTCACGTCGTTCACGTGGGGCGACATCGCGCTCGGCGGGCTGCTCGCGATCGTGCTGATCGTCACGCGGCTCGTCGCGAAGCTGGCCGGCGTCGTCGCGTTCGCGAAGCCGAGCGGCCTCGGGATGAAGCAGGGCGTCGCGCTCGGCATCGCGCTCACGCCGATGTCCGCGCTGTCGTACCTGCTCGTCGACGATACCTACCAGCTTTATCCGAATTTCGACCCGCACCTGCGCGCGATCGTGATGTGCTCGATCGTGATCCTGCAGCTCGTCAGCCCGTTCGTCGTCTATCGCTGCCTGTCGGCGGTCGGCGAACGCAGCGACGGCAACTGATTCCGGAACCTGCCATGGCACTCGAAACCTTCGTCAATTCCGAACCGTTCACGTTCGGCGTCGAACTGGAGATCCAGGTCGTCAACACGCACAACTACGACCTGACCAAAGCGGCATCCGACCTGATGCGCCTGATCCAGGGCGAGACCTTTCCGGGCAACATCACGCCGGAAATCACCGAAAGCATGATCGAGCTGTCGACCGGCATCTGCCATTCGCACGAGCAGGCCGTCAGCGAGCTGCATGCGATCCGCGACGTGCTCGTGAAGGCGGCCGACCAGCTCAACGTCGGGCTGGCCGGTGGCGGCACGCATGCGTTCCAGCAATGGAGCGACCGGCAGATCTACGATGCGCCGCGCTTCCAGTACATCTCCGAGCTGTACGGCTATCTCGCGAAACAGTTCACCGTGTTCGGCCAGCACGTGCACATCGGCTGTCCCGATCCCGACAGCGCGCTGTTCCTGCTGCACTCGATGTCGCGCTTCATTCCGCACTTCATCGCGCTGTCCGCGTCGTCGCCGTTCGTGCAGAACGTCGACACGGGCTTCCATTCGGCACGCCTGAATTCGGTCTTCGCGTTCCCGCTGTCAGGCCGCGCGCCGTTCGTGCTCACCTGGGACAGCTTCGAGGAGTACTTCACGAAGATGGTGAACACGGGCGTCGTCAACTCGATGAAGGACTTCTACTGGGACATCCGGCCGAAGCCCGGCTACGGCACGATCGAGGTGCGCGTGATGGACACGCCGCTGTCGGTCGATCGCGCCGCGGCGATCGCCTGCTACATCCAGACGCTCGCGCGTTACCTGCTGACCGACCGGCCGCTGAAGCTGTCGGAGGACGACTACTTGGTCTACACGTTCAACCGTTTCGAAGCGTGCCGCTTCGGGCTCGAAGGCACCTGCGTGAATCCTCAGACGGGTGAGCGCCGCACGATCGCGGAAGACATCCTCGACACGCTTGACCGGATCGCGCCGCATGCAGCCGCGCTAGGCTCGCGCGCGGCGCTCGACGAAATCGGTGCGCTCGCGAAGGCGCGCGTGAACGACGCATCGTGGTTGAGAACCGTTTTCAAACAGGAAAAATCGCTGAACGAGACGGTCCGGCAGCAGTGCTTACGTTGGCGTGAGTGAAAAAATGTTTTGCAGATTGCAGGATCGACCGAACCGGGATTCGCTGAACGGCGCTCGGCGCCGTGTCCCGCCGAAATCGTTGCCAGGCGTCCTCAAAATCTGTGGATAACCCGATATTCCACTGCAAAGTCAACGCTCTGCAGGCGGGATAACCCGGTGGACCATTACCATGCGGCCGATGGCCGATTCGAACAGGACAATGCCGGCGCGCCCCGTTTTGTGGGCGCGCGACATTGCGCGCACAACGAAAAATGACGGTTATCCAGTGATTTTCCACAGAATGCAGGGGATAACTTAGCTGTGCGATTTTCCGCTCTCGCTTAGAATGTCGGCTTTGCGGACACCGGAACGACGCGTGTCTCTCCGGTCGCCGCGAACGCGACCGCCGCGTGTGCCTCGCGACGGCCGTGCTGACGCACTCGAGAGAGTGTGTCTGTTTTGAGATAGACATTCGATCTCCACACTACGGCTGCTCGGCAATCCGGGCGGCGGCAAAGCGAAAAGACTATGAGCGAAGGCGTTTACGGGAACCAGGCTGCGGGACGTGTGACCCACAGCTTGCTGCGGTTGAGCACGGCCATGCGGAGCGAGGCATGGGATTGGGCGGAAGGCGCTGGCCTCACGCCGACGCAGGGCGAGATTCTCGTGCTGCTGCTGCAGCGCAAGGGCCCGATGCGGCTCGGCGAGATCGCGCGCGAGACGCAGCTCACCGCGGCTACCACGAGCGATGCGGTCAGCACGCTCGAGACGAAGGGGCTCGTCGAGAAGCGCCGTGCGCTGGACGACGGCCGCGCGCTGGCCGTGCGCCTGTCGGCGCGTGGCCGCACGGCCGCGAAGAAGGCGCTGCAGTGGCCTGAATTCCTGACGAAAGCGGTCGGCAAGCTCGGCGCGGACGAGCAGGGCACGCTGTATCGCGCGCTGCTGAAGACGCTGCGCGAGCTGCAAGTGGCCGGTGCGACGCCGCCGCAGCGCATGTGCCTCACGTGCACGCATTTCCAGCCGGGCAAGCCGTCGAAGAAGACCGTGCATCACTGCGCGGCGCTCGACATCGCGATGTCCGACAGCGATCTGCGTCTCGACTGCTCGGTGCAGGAAGAAGCCGACGCGGCGACGCAGAAGAAGACCTGGAAGATTTTCGCAGGCTGACGTCCGTCGATCGACCGGGAGGCCGATGATGAACGCTGAAGTCGTGGCGATCCGCCACGTGCATTTCGAGGATCTCGGGAGCTTCGAGCAGGTGCTCGGCGAACGCGGTCGACGGGTGCGCTATGTCGATGTCGGATCGTCGCGGGTCGAGGTGCTGGACGTGCTCGAGCCGTCGCTGTTGGTCGTGCTCGGCGGGCCGCTCAGCGTGTACGACGATGCGCAGTATCCGACGATCGCGCCGCTGCTGGCGCTCGTGCGCCAGCGTATCGACGCGGGATTGCCGATCCTCGGTATTTGCCTCGGCGCGCAGTTCATCGCGCGGGCACTCGGCGCGCGCGTCTATCCGGCCGCGCAGCACGAACTCGGCTGGGCGCCGCTGACGCTCACCGACGCCGGCCGTGCATCGCCGCTGCGCCATCTCGATGGCGCGACGACGTCGATGCTGCACTGGCATGGCGATACGTTCGACCTGCCGGGCGGTGCGATCCATCTCGCGTCGACGCCGGCCTGCCGCCACCAGGCCTTCGCCTGGGGGCAGCACGTGCTGGCGCTGCAATGTCATCCCGAGATCCGCACCGATCGCTTCGAACCGTGGCTGATCGCGAACGCCGGCGAAATCACCGCGACGCCCGGCGTCGACGCGCGCCAGCTGCGTGCCGATACCGCGCAGCACGGGCCCGTGCTCGAGGCGGCCGCACGGCGCATGTTCGCGGAGTGGCTCGGCAGCGTCGGGCTCTGACGTCGCGGGCGGCTCCGCCCGCTGCACAGGTTCGGCCCGACCCGCATCCGTTGCGGGCCGGCGCCTCGCCGTACACCGCGCATTCCGCGCACTGCCGGCGCCCGGCCGGCCGTACCTGACCATCCGCTTACTGCCGATCGCGCCATCTGCGCGCTTCAGGCGTGCGTGCTACGCTCGTCCGCTCTTCCCCTTTCCTGACGAGCGGCTTCCATGACTGCGCTGTTTTCTCCGTTCACGCTGCGCGGCGTGACCCTTCCGAACCGGATCGTGATTTCCCCGATGTGCCAGTACTCGGCCGAACGCGGCGAAGCGACCGACTGGCACATGATTCACCTCGGCCATCTCGCGCTGTCGGGCGCGGGGCTGCTGTGCATCGAGGCGACCGCGGTGGAACCCGACGGGCGCATCACGCATGGCGACCTCGGCCTGTGGGACGACGTGACCGAAGCCGCGCTGAAGCCGGTGCTCGCCGCGATCCGCAAGCATTCGCCGGTCCGTATCGCGATGCAGTTGTCGCATGCGGGGCGCAAGGCGTCGAGCGCGGCGCCCTGGGAGGGCGGCCAGCTCGTGCCGGTCGCCGATGGCGGCTGGTTGCCGCATGGGCCGTCGGCCGTGCCGCACAAGGACGGCGAGACGCCGCCGCTCGCGCTCGATGCCGCGGGCCTGAACCGCATCCGCGAAGCCTTCGCGGCGTCGGCGAAGCGTGCCGCGCGGCTCGGCATCGATGCGATCGAAGTACACGCGGCGCACGGCTACCTGCTGCATCAGTTCCTGTCGCCACTCGCGAATCAGCGCACCGACGAATACGGCGGCTCGCGCGACAACCGGATGCGGTTTCCGCTCGAGATTTTCGAGATCGTGCGCGCGGCGTTTCCGGAAGACCGGCCGGTCGGCGTGCGCGTGTCCGCGACCGACTGGGTCGAAGGCGGCTGGGAGCTCGACGATACGATCGCGTTCGCGCACGAACTGAAGCGCCGCGGCTGCGACTGGATCGACGTGTCGTCCGGCGGCGTGTCGCCGCTGCAGAAGATTCCGCTGTCGCCCGGCTACCAAGTGCCGTTCGCGCAGGCCGTGAAGCGCGCGGTCGGCATGCCGACGATCGCGGTCGGGCTGATCAACGAGCCCGCGCACGCGAACCGGCTGATCGAGGCCGGCGATGCCGATTTCGTCGCGATGGCGCGTGCGATGCTGTACGACCCGCGCTGGCCGTGGCACGCGGCGGCCGAGCTCGGCGCGCAGGTGACGGCGCCGCCGCAATACTGGCGCTCGCAGCCGCGCGAGCACAAGGCGCTGTTCGGCGACGTCGCATTCGGCCAGCGCTGAGGACATCGCGCAATATTGCGCGCGATGTTGAACGAAGCAATCTTGAACGTGTAGGATGCGGGTGATTCGCCGCATGCCCCGACGCGGCACCGACCGGTGCCGCGTTTTCGTTTTGCGCGGCGCCCGGCCGCGATCGCGGCTGCTTCCCTTCAGGTCGTCTTCACAAGGATTGGTTCGATGAGTTCACGCAGGATCGCGGTGCGCCGCTCGGGAGTACACGGCAAGGGCGTGTTCGCCGTGGCGCCGATCAAGGCCGGCGAGCGCGTAGTGGAATACAAGGGCGAGCGAATCTCGTGGAAGGAAGCGCTGCGCCGTCATCCGCACGACCCGAGCGAGCCGAACCATACGTTCTACTTCGCACTGGACGAAGGCGGCGTGATCGACGGCAAGATCGACGGCAACAGCGCGCGCTGGATCAACCATTCGTGCGCGCCGAACTGCGAAGCCGAGGAAGTCAAAGGCCGTGTGTACATCCACGCGCTGCGCGACATTGAACCGGAAGAGGAGCTGTTCTACGACTACGGCCTCGTGATCGACGCGAAGCTGACGAAGAAGCTCAAGCGCGAATACGCGTGCCACTGCGGTGCGGAGTCGTGCCGCGGCACGTTGCTCGCGACGTCCGACGAAGGCGGGAAGAAGAAAAAGAAGAAGGACAAGAAGGACGGCAAGTCGGCGTCCGGTTCGAAGGACAAGAAGCACAAGAAGTGATGCAGGCGGCAGCGCATCGCGCGCTGTCGTTGTCGTTTCAGCCGACGGTTGCCGCATCATGGCGGCCCGTCATTCGCTTTCCGTCTTTCCGTTCCTGTTCCGGCGGGCTGCCCGGTCGACGGGCACGCGGTTGCCCGCCGAACATCGCGCCGCTCAGTGCGTCGGCGCCGCGGCCGGCGTTTCGCTGGCCGGCTTCTCCGTACGCGCGGCGAGCGGCACCCGCACGACGAAGCGCGAGCCGCCTTCCGGTGCATCCTCGTACGACACGGTGCCGCCGTGCATCGCGATGATGTCGTGCACGATCGCGAGCCCGAGCCCGGCGCCCGTCTCGACGCCATTGCCGCTTTGCGCGTCGCCACGGAAGAAGCGCTTGAACAGGTCGGCCTGCTGGTTCGCGGGCACGCCGGGGCCGTTGTCCTCGACGACGATCTCGGCGGCCGGCTGGTTGCCCTCGAGCGCGGCACGCGCGACGTTCACCGTGATCCGCGCGCCGTCCGGCCGCGCGAGCGGCACGTACTTCAGCGCATTGTCGAGCAGGTTCGCGATCACCTCGCGCAGCAGCACCGGGTTGCCGCGCACGATCAGCTTCTCGTCGTCGCCCGGGTCGTCGCTGCGCTGGAAGCCGAGGTCGACATGCGACGCGAGCGCGCGCGGTACCCATTCGGCGCCCGTCTCGAACGCCATCGCCGCGAGGTCGACGTCGACGAAGCGCGCGGCCTGTTCGCCCGGCTCGGCACGCGCGAGCGACAGCAGCTGATTGGACAGCCGCACCGCGCGGTCGGCGGCCGCGCGCAGCTCGCGTACCGCGGCGAAGGTCTGGTGCGGGTCGCGCGCGACGGCCGCCTGCTCGGCATGCAGCTTCACCGCGGTGAGCGGCGTGCGCAACTGGTGCGCGGCGTCGGCGATGAACTTGCGCTGCGCGTCGAGCGCGGTCTTCAGACGGCCGAGCAGCGCGTTCATCGCGCTCGTCAGCGGCCGGATCTCCAGCGGCACGTCGGTTTCGTCGACCGGCTCCAGCGACGTGTGGGTCTGCCGGTTCAGCGAATCCGCGAGATGCGTGAGCGGGCCGAGCTGCTGGTTCACGACGCGCCACACGATCCCCCAGCCCGCGAGCAGCAGCAGGAGCAGCGGCATCATGATCGCGACGAGGAATTCGGCCGCGATCCGGTAGCGGTGCCGCACCGGCTGCGCGACTTCGACGACCATCGGCTTGCCGCCCTCGACGTCGTCGACGCGCACCTGCGCGACCCGCACCGCGCGATTGTCGTACTCGGCCTCGAACACGTACGCATGGTGCATGCGGCGCACGTTGATGCCCTGCAGCGGCAGTTTCGGATCGCCGGCGAGTTCCTGTTCGCCGTCGCTGATCCGGTAGATCAGCGCTTCGGCCGGATCGGAGAACATCGCCTGCGCGAGCGGCGGCACCGTGAACGGCGCGTCGGGGCCGGCGATCTGGATCTGTTTGGAGATGGCGGTCGCGAGATCGGCGAGCGAGCGGTCGATCACGTGCTGCGTGTACTGCCACGCGAGCCAGTAGGCGATCAGGCCGCTCATCAGCGCGAGCATCGACAGCGGGGCGGCGAGGCGCCGGAGCAGCGAGCGGCGCAGGCTGGTGGTCACAGCCGGATCAGGAGACATTTCGACGGGTAAATGGATGAGCGCCGCTCACGGGGAGCGGCGCGGTCGTGCGCCGGGCGGCGACGCGCAAGCCGCACACAGGCGCGCCGCGGCACGCGGCTGGCCGGCGCGCGGCGTCGCTCAGACGCTCGCCGTCTGGCGGATTTCCTGCAGCAGGTAGCCGAAGCCGCGCACGGTGACGATTTCGACCCGGCACTGCTCGAGTTTCTTGCGCACGCGGTGCACGTAGACTTCGATCGCGGTGTCGCCGAGATCGCCGCCGAAGTGCGTGAGGTGATCCTGCAACTGCGCCTTGCTGACGACGCGGCCGTGACGCAGCAGCAGCATTTCGAGCACCGCGAATTCGCGCGGCGATAGTTCGAGCGGCTTGTCGTCGTTGAAGATGCGGCGGTCGACGCCCGACAGGCGGACGCCGCCGAGCGACACTTCCGGACGCGGCATGTCGCTGTGCGGGCCGCTGCGGCGCATCACCGCGCGGATGCGCGCTTCGAGCTCGGCCGGCTCGAACGGCTTGAGCATGTAGTCGTCGGCGCCGGAGTTCAGGCCCTGGATCCGGTCGTTCAGCTCGTCGCGCGCGGTCAGCACGATCACGGGCGTGTGGCGGTTGGTCTGGCGGAAGCGCGTGAGCAGCGTCATTCCGTCGATGCCCGGCAGGCCGAGGTCGAGGATCACGAGTTCGTGGCGGTTCTGTGCCAGCGCCTGTTCGGCAAAGATGCCGTCATGCACCATGTCGACGGTGAAGCCAGCCTGCTCGAGGCTGCTCTGGATACCGCGTGCGATGGGGCGGTCGTCTTCGATCAGAAGGAGTCGCATGAAGTTCGCTCAAGTACAATGGGTTGGCGGTTCAGGCACGCGGACAGCACGACGCCGTTTCCACAGGGGCGCCGCCTCGCCTGACATCAAGCATGGCGGCCAGCGAACGATTAGATCCAATCATGTCCGATATTTCGATCCACGACCTAGAAGCCGCGATCAATTTCTGGCGCGCCCGCTCGCCGTCGAGCGGCGACGAACTCAAACTCTGCGAAGAGGCCAGCGCGCTTTCCAAGCCGTATGCGCTGCTGATTGTACAGCGCGAAAGCGCGCTGCAACTGGAAGGTTTGGACCCCAAGGCACGGAAAGCGTACGAGACTTACGTGCGCCTTAAGGATGGCTTGGAAAGCTGAAGGCTTTCGCTGAGTACATCCTAGAAAACGTTCATCGAAATGAAAAGTTGACGCGCCGCGCACCGAAAGACGCGCGGCGATAGAGGCGGGACTCAGGCGCCGGGTTGCGCGTGCGTCGCGGCGCCGTCGATGAAACGCGCGAGTTCGATGTCGCGTTCGGTGAGGCCGTCGGCATCGTGGGTCGACAGCGTGACGTCGACACGGTTGTACACGTTGAACCATTCCGGATGGTGGTTCATCTCCTGCGCCTTGATCGCGACGCGCGTCATGAAGCCGAATGCCTCGTTGAAATCGGCGAAGCGCAGGCGGCGCTGAATCGCGTCGCGGCCCGGCACGGCGGCCCAGTGCGGCAGGCCTTCGAGCCGGGTCTTGCGTTCTTCGGATGTGAGCTTGTGGATCATCTTGCACCTCTCGTTCGGTAACGGCGCCCGCACGCGGCTGCGCCGCGCGGCGAAGCCGGCATCGTTCATTGTTTCATAGTTGCGGAAAGGGCGACGGGTGGGCGGCGACGGGCAGCCGGCCGCGGGCGGTCAGCGCCGCGGTGTCGCGGCGCCCGGTGCGTCACGCGTCGGCGTCGTCGGGCCAGCCGTCGCCCGTGCCGCGATGCAGCACGCGGTCGGTGTCGAGCACCGCGCCGGCCGCGAATTCGGGCAGCGCCGCGAGCCGGTCGGCCAGCGCGCGGCCGTCGACGTCGGCGAGCGCGAACAGTTGCGCGAAATCGTCGATCACGAAGTAGGTCTTCTGGAACGTGTCGATCCGGTACTTCGTGCGCATCACGCGCTCGAGATCGAACCCGAGGCGGTTCGGCGCCGCGCTTTCCAGGCTGTACAGGCTTTCGCCCTTGCTCGACACGATCCCGGCGCCGTAGATCGACAGCCCGTTGGTCCCGCGCGGGTCGCGGATCAGCCCGAATTCCACCGTATACCAATAGAGGCGCGCGAGCCGCGCCAGCGCCGCTTCGTCGTCGGCGACCGCGAGCGCGGTGCGGCCGTACGCCTGCATGTAGTCGGCGAACACCGGGTCGATCAGCAGCGGCACGTGGCCGAACAGGTCGTGGAAGCAGTCGGGTTCCTGCAGGTAGTCGAGCTGGTCGGGGCGACGCATCCACCAGGTGACGGGGAAACGCCGGTTCGCGAGGTGCTCGAAGAACACGCGGTCGGGCACGAGGCCCGGTACCGCGACGATTTCCCAGCCGGTCGCGGGCTTCAGCTGGCGATTCACGTCGGCGAACGACGGCACGCGATCGGCCGGCAGCTCGATCTTGCCGAGTCCGGCGACGAACGCGTCGCACGCGCGGCCGCGCAGCAAGGCCGACTGGCGCGCATAGAGCTGCTTCCACACCGCGTGGTCGACCTGGCCGTAGCGGTGCAGCGGCTGGTCGATGGTGAAATCGGCGCGGGTTTCGAGGCCCGCATCGAACTGCTCCTGCAGTTTCGCGGTGACGACGGTGGACATGATCAGGCTCTGCACGCTGTGGGTTGGGACCATGCAAGTGTAGAGCGGGCTGCGCGCGGATTGGGCGCATAGTTGGCGTTGATTTGCCGAATGATGCGATAATCACGCATCAAATCACGAATCAATGCGGAGAACACTCATGCTGGAACTCGATCACTTCGATCTCGCGCTGCTGGACGTACTGCAGCGCTTCGGTCGCGCGACGCATCAGCAGCTGGGTGAGGAGGTGCCGCTGTCGCCGTCGCAGATCGGCCGGCGGCTGCAGCGGCTCGAGGCGGCCGGCGTGATCGAAGGCTATCGCGTGATGCTGCGCCCCGAAAAGCTCGGGCTCGGCGTGACCGCGTTCACGAGCCTGAAGCTCAAGCATCACGGCGATTCGATCATCGAGCAGTTCCAGCAGCAGATCGACGTGCTGCCCGAAGTGCTCGAATGCCATGCGGTGGTGGGCGATGCCGACTATCTGCTGCGGATCGTCGCGCCGGATCTCAACGCGCTGTCGCAGTTCGTGATGAAGAAGCTGATGCGGGTGCCGGGCGTCGACAGCGTGCGCTCGAACATCGTGCTGACGACCTTCAAGCGCAACGGCGCGCTGCCGCTCGCGCACCTGGCGCCCGGCGCCGCGTGACGGGGCGGCGCCCGCGGGGCCGGCACCGGCGCTGAAGGCGGCACGCGCGGCGCGCCTTCAGCGGGGCCGGATCAGGCCGTTTCGGGCTGGGCGTCGGCGTTCAGCAGATCGACGTACGCGACCGCGACGAGATCCTCCTGCGCCACGCCGAGCTTCGCGAATACCTCGTGCGCTTCCGCTTCGCCGCCGGCTTCGTCGTCGTCCGGGCCGAGCACGACTTCGAGTTCGATGAAATCGCCGAGCCCGTCGACGCGGTCGAGATGGATGCGCGTGCGGCCCGCGAGGTACACGTGCCGCTCCTTCGTCACGATTCCGCGCGTGGTCAGCGCGGTCGCGAGCAGCGAATGCATCGCGTCGGGGTTCGTCACCGGGCTGCGCGTGTAGTACGACGCCTTCGGGCCGTCGCGGTCGTCGCGCTGGTAGAAGATCAGCTCCGCCGGCGTGCCGTCCTCGAAGCGGCGCAGCTTCAGCCGGCCGCGCGGCACGTCATAGAAGAAATCCTGCTGGCGGTAGAACAACGGCGCTTCGGTCGCGAGTTGAGCCGCCTGTTCGCGCAGCCGGTCGAATTCGCGGGCGCGGGCTTTGATCTCGATGTTGCGGGCCATGCGGGTCTCCTTCAATCGGGGTCTCGCGGTGTGCGAACGCACAATCTAGCAAAAAGCCTGCGATGGTGGCGTGACGAGCGGGCGGGGGCGCGGCGACACGACGCGGGGCGGGCGAGTCGGTGATTCGGCCCGCGACGGCGATCCGCGGGATGCATCAGGCACCGATACCCGATGCGCAATCGGCCGCATCGACATCAGCAATGCTCATATCGCCCACTGCGCTTCGATCAGCCGCAACGCGGCCGCGATCGCCGGCTCGTCGCGCCGCTCGGCGAGCGTCACGAACGTCAGTTCGGTCGGCACCGTCACGTGCTCGACGATCGTCAGCGCATGCGCGTGCGCTTCGGCCAGCGCGGTCGAATCGCGTGCGAGCGTCAACCCGATCCCCGATTTGACGAGATCGAGCATCGACTGCTCCTGGTCGACCTCGGCGACCTTCACCGGCTGCGCGCCGGCGTCCGCGAAACGCCGCGACAGCAGCCGGTGGTGCGCGGACGCCGGCGGCGTCCAGATCCACGGCAGCGCGGCGAGCGCCCGCCAGTCGTGCGCGCGCTGCACGCGCTCCTTCCAGCCGGCGGGCGCCAGGACGCGATATTCGAAGCGCGTCAGCGTGACGGTGTGGAACAGCGCTTCGTCGCGCGGCGAGTCCTCTTCGGGACGGCCGATGTAGTAGCCGACGTCGAGCGCCCGCGCACGCACCTGTTCGATCACCCAGCCCGACATCCCGTGCCGCAGCGCGGTCTCGATCTGCGGATGGGTCTCGACCAGCGCACGCAGGAAGCCGCCGAGCCGCAGGAACCCCGGATCGAGGATCGTGCCGATCCGCAGCCGGCCGCGCACCTCGTGCCGCAGTGCGGCGGCGGCGCGCTGCACGTCGGCGGCCGCGGCCAGCGCCCGTTCCGCATGCGGCAGCAGCGTCTGGCCGTCGCGCGTGAGCGCGAGCCCGCGCGACGTGCGCGTGAACAGCGCGACGCCGAGCGTTTCCTGCAGGTGCTTGATCTGCAGGCTGACGGCCGGCTGCGTCAGGTGCAGCTGCGCGGCGGCGCGCGTCAGGTTGCCTTCGCGCGCGACCGTCGCGAACGCGCGGAGCAGGGTGAGATCCATCGTCGTGATATGAGCGCGGCTTATAACGCAGTTCAGCATAACTCATTGGATCGGCGGCCGCGCGCGGGAGTACGCTTCATCGGGTCGCGGCGCGCGGCCTTGAGCGCGACGCGCGACACGACGCACTATGCTGAACATGCGCGCGGCATCGCGCCGCGCGGCGCACAACAAGCAGAAGGGGACACGCCGTGAGTACTCAACGCACGCTCGAGGGCGAATTCGACTACGTGATCGTCGGCGCGGGCACCGCGGGCTGCGTGCTCGCGAACCGCCTGACCGAGGATCCCGACATCAGCGTGCTGCTGCTGGAAGCGGGCGGCAAGGACGACTACCACTGGATTCATATCCCGGTCGGCTATCTGTACTGCATCGGCAACCCGCGCACCGACTGGCTGTACAAGACGCAGCCCGAAGCGGCGCTCAACGGCCGCGCGCTGTCGTATCCGCGCGGCCGCGTGCTCGGCGGCTGCTCGTCGATCAACGGGATGATCTACATGCGCGGCCAGCGCGAGGACTACGATCACTGGGCGCAGGAAACCGGCGACGCCGGCTGGTCGTGGGACAGCGTGCTGCCGATCTTCAAGCGCAGCGAGGATCACCATGCGGGCGCGAGCGACGCGCACGGCGCGGGCGGGTACTGGCGCGTCGAGAAACAGCGGCTGCGCTGGGAGATCCTCGAATCGTTCGCGCAGGCCGCGCAGCAGACGGGCATTCCCGCGACCGACGATTTCAACCGCGGCGACAATGCCGGGGTCGGCTACTTCGAAGTGAACCAGAAGCGCGGCGTGCGCTGGAATACGTCGAAGGGATTCCTGCGGCCGGCGATGGCGCGCCCGAACCTGACCGTGATCACCGGTGCGCATGCGCAGCGCGTGATTTTCGACGGTCGGCGCGCGGTCGGCGTCGAGTATCGCGGCGGCGGCACCGATTACGTCGCGCGCGCGCGAGCGGAAGTGCTGCTGACGTCGGGCGCGGTGAATTCGCCGCAACTGCTCGAACTGTCGGGCATCGGCGATGGCCGGCGGCTGCAGGCGCTCGGCATCGACGTCGTGCAGGATCTGCCCGGCGTCGGCGAAAACCTGCAGGATCACCTGCAATTGCGCATGGCGTTTCGCGTCGACGGCGTGCGTACGCTCAATACGCTGTCCGCGCACTGGTGGGGCAAGCTGATGATCGGCGCCGAATATGCGCTGCTGCAGCGCGGGCCGATGTCGATGGCGCCGTCGCAGTTGGGCGCATTCGCGAAATCGGATCCGGACGATCCCGCACTCACGCGCCCCGATCTCCAGTATCACGTGCAGCCGCTGTCGCTCGAACGCTTCGGCGAACCGCTGCACCGCTTCAACGCCTTTACGGCGTCGGTTTGCCATTTGCGGCCGACGTCGCGCGGCAGCGTGCACGTGACGAGCGCCGATCCGGGCAGCGCACCGGCGATCGCGCCGAACTATCTGTCGACCGATCACGATCGGCACGTCGCCGCGAACGCGCTGCGCCTCACGCGCCGGATCGCGTCCGCACCGGCGCTTGCACGCTATCGCCCCGAGGAAATCCTGCCGGGCCCGCAATACCGGACCGAGGCCGAACTGGTCGACGCGGCCGGCGCCGTCGGCACGACGATCTTCCACCCGGTCGGCACGTGCCGGATGGGGCGCGCGGACGACGAACGCGCGGTGGTCGACAGCCGGCTGCGCGTGCGCGGCATCGCCGGGTTGCGGATCGTCGATGCGTCGGTGATGCCGTTCATCACATCGGGCAACACCAATTCGCCGACGTTGATGATCGCCGAGCGCGCGAGCGACATGATTCGTGCCGACCGCCGCGCGGCGCGCGAAGCGACGGCGGTGCGAACCGAGGCCGCGGTGACGGCTGTGTGACGACCCGCTGACACGCATGCCAGCGGGCGGTCATGCGAACGCCCGCTGATTCGCTATGCGAAACAAGCTGCCGTCACGTCCGTTCGAACGGCAAGATCCCTGCAAGCCGCGTCGTCGCGCGGCTTTTTTTCGTCGAGCGCGCGCGTGCCGGATCCCGCAGCAGGTCAACGCGTGATGATGCACGTGTCAAAAAAGCGCGGTGCAAAACCGCACGCAGTCGCGGCCGATATGGCGGCCAGCCCTATAAGTGCAAATCCCGATGATTGCACTGCACCAACGGCGCGACAATGTTCTGTAATGTGCATACGCGTCGGCGCGGGAGACCAACCCTCGAGGCGTACCACGGCGCCCGGGGGCAGCCCGCTGATCCGCTGACCTGTTCGCGGCCGCCTGCGCCAGGCATCCCGGTGCTTCGCCTGACTTCGTACGGAAGGGAACATGATTCTCGGCGACACGATTCTGGAAACACGCGGACTGACGAAGGAATTCAGGGGCTTCACCGCCGTGAACGGCGTCAACCTGCGTGTGCGGCGCGGTGCGATCCACGCATTGATCGGGCCGAACGGCGCGGGCAAGACCACCTGTTTCAACCTCCTCACCAAATTTCTGACGCCGACGGCCGGCCAGATCGTCTTCAACGGCATCGACATCACCGACGAGCGGCCCGCGCAGGTCGCGCGGCGCGGCATCATCCGCTCGTTCCAGATCTCGGCCGTGTTCCCGCACCTCACCGCGCTGCAGAACGTGCGCATCGGCCTGCAACGCGCGCTCGGCACCGAATTTCATTTCTGGCGCAGCGAGCGCACGCTGAAGCGGCTCGACGATCGCGCGATGGACCTGCTCACGCAGGTCGGCCTCACCGATTTCGCGCACGTGCCGACCGTCGAGCTGGCCTACGGCCGCAAGCGCGCGCTCGAGATCGCGACGACGCTCGCAATGGAGCCCGAACTGATGCTGCTCGACGAGCCGACGCAGGGGATGGGCCATGAGGACGTCGACCGCGTGACCGCGTTGATCAAGAAGGTCGCGAGCGGGCGCACGATCCTGATGGTGGAACACAACATGAACGTGATCGCGGGGATCTCCGACACGATCACCGTCCTGCAACGCGGCGAGGTGCTGGCCGAAGGCTCGTATGCGGAAGTGTCGAAGAATCCGCTCGTCATCGAGGCCTACATGGGCAGCGCCGACGCGGCGCTCGCGGGGGCGCACGCATGAAGCACAGCGAACGGGAGGAACGCGAATTGAGCGGCGTCGAGAGCGGTACGCCTGCGCTGGAGATCACGGGCCTGGAGGCCTGGTACGGGGAATCCCACATCTTGCACGGTGTCGACCTGACGGTGCATCGCGGCGAGGTCGTCACGCTGCTCGGCCGCAACGGCGCGGGCCGCACGACGACGCTGCGCGCGATCATGGGCCTCACGGGCCGCCGCAGCGGGTCGATCAAGGTCGCCGGCCACGAGACGATCGGCCTCGCGACGCACCGCATCGCGCATTACGGCATCGGTTACTGCCCGGAGGAGCGCGGGATCTTCGCGAGCCTGTCGTGCGAGGAGAACCTGATGCTGCCGCCGCTGATCGGGTCGCGCGAGCATGCGATGTCGCTCGACGAGATCTACGCGATGTTCCCGAACCTCGCGTCGCGCCGGCAGAGCCAGGGCACGCGGCTGTCCGGTGGCGAGCAGCAGATGCTCGCGGTCGCGCGGATCTTGCGCACCGGCGCGAACCTGCTGCTGCTCGACGAGATTTCCGAGGGCCTCGCGCCGGTGATCGTGCAGGCGCTCGCGCGGATGATCGTCGCGCTGAAGGCGCGCGGCTACACGATCGTGATGGTCGAACAGAATTTCCGCTTCGCCGCGCCGCTTGCCGACCGCTTCTACGTGATGGAGCACGGCAGCATCGTCGAGCATTTCCGCGCGTCCGAACTGGAAGGCAAGATGCCGACGCTGCACGACCTGCTCGGGGTGTGACGCCGCTCCGATTCCCTTGCCGCTGGCCGTGGCGGCCCTCGAACAACCACAACGCATCAGAACAACAGGAGACGTCAATGAAAATGAAGACCCTCGCACAGGCCTGTCTCGCGCTCGCGACCGCCGCGTTCACCGCCGGCGCCGCCCACGCGGCGGATACCGTGAAGATCGGCTTCATCACCGACATGTCGGGGCTTTACGCGGATATCGACGGGCAGGGCGGTCTCGAGGCGATCCGCATGGCGGTCGCGGACTTCGGCGGCAAGGTGCTCGGCAAGCCGATCGAGGTCGTCTATGCCGATCACCAGAACAAGGCCGACATCGCCGCATCGAAGGCGCGCGAATGGATGGACCGCGGTGGCCTCGACCTGCTGGTCGGCGGCACGAACTCGGCCACCGCGCTGTCGATGAACCAGGTCGCGGCCGAGAAGAAGAAGGTCTACATCAACATCGGCGCGGGCGCCGACACGCTGACCAACGAGCAGTGCACGCCGTACACGGTCCACTACGCGTACGACACGATGGCGCTCGCGAAGGGCACCGGGTCGGCGGTGGTGAAGCAGGGCGGCAAGAGCTGGTTCTTCCTGACGGCCGACTACGCGTTCGGCAAGGCGCTCGAGAAGAACACGTCGGACGTCGTGAAGGCGAACGGCGGGCAGGTGCTCGGCGCGGTGCGTCATCCGCTGTCCGCATCGGATTTCTCGTCGTTCCTGCTGCAGGCGCAATCGTCGAAGGCACAGATTCTCGGCCTCGCGAACGCGGGCGGCGACACGATCAACTCGATCAAGGCCGCGAAGGAATTCGGCATCACGAAGACGATGAAGCTCGCCGCGCTGCTGATGTTCATCGACGACGTGCACAGCCTCGGCCTCGAGACGACGCAGGGCCTCGTGCTGACCGACAGCTGGTACTGGAACCGCGACGCGGCGTCGCGCCAGTGGGCGCAGCGCTACTTCGGCAAGATGAAGAAGATGCCGTCGAGCCTGCAGGCGGCCGACTACTCGTCGGTGACGACGTACCTGAAGGCCGTGCAGGCCGCCGGGACGACCGACTCCGACAAGGTGATGGCCGAGCTGAAGAAGATCAAGATCAGCGACTTCTACGCGAAGGGCTACATCCGCCAGGACGGCAGCATGATCCACGACATGTACCTGATGGAAGTGAAGAAGCCGTCTGAATCGAAGGAGCCGTGGGACTACTACAAGGTGCTCGCGACGATTCCGGGCGAACAGGCGTTCGGCACCAAGCAGGAAACGCGCTGCGCGTTGTGGAAGTAAGCGCTGCGTAGCGGCGCGCGCGAGTCGCGCGCCGCGCGGCGGCGGCCGCAGCGACGTGCCTGCTGCGCCGCTCGCGCGCGCAACGGCCGTAAGGTTGCGCACGCAACGAAACTCATTCTGACGGCTAAGTCGATGGAAATCTTTGGCATTCCGTTGCCGGCGATGCTGAGCCAGTTGCTGCTCGGGCTCGTCAACGGCTCGTTCTACGCGATCCTGAGCCTCGGGCTCGCGGTGATCTTCGGGCTGCTCAACGTGATCAACTTCGCGCACGGCGCGCTGTTCATGCTGGGCGCGATGCTCGCGTGGATGGGCCTGTCGTATTTCGGGCTGCCGTACTGGGCGATGCTCGCGCTGGCGCCGCTGATGGTCGGCGCGTTCGGGATCGCGATCGAGCGCTCGATGCTGCGCTGGCTGTACAAGCTCGATCACCTGTACGGGCTGCTGCTCACGTTCGGCCTCACGCTGGTCGTCGAAGGCGTGTTCCGGTCGATCTACGGATCGTCGGGCCAGCCGTACGACGTGCCGTCGCAGCTGTCCGGCGCGACCAACCTCGGCTTCATGTTCCTGCCGAACTATCGCGCCTGGGTCGTCGTCGCGTCGCTCGCGGTGTGCCTCGCGACGTGGTTCGTGATCGAGAAGACGCGGCTCGGCGCGTACCTGCGCGCGGGCACCGAGAACCCGAAGCTCGTCGAGGCGTTCGGCGTGAACGTGCCGATGATGATCACGCTCACCTACGGCTTCGGCGTCGCGCTCGCCGCGTTCGCGGGCGTGCTGGCCGCGCCGGTGATCCAGGTGTCGCCGCTGATGGGCCAGCCGATGATCATCACCGTGTTCGCGGTGGTCGTGATCGGCGGGATGGGCTCGATCCTCGGCTCGATCGTCACGGGCCTGCTGCTCGGCGTGATCGAGGGCTTCACGCGCGTGTTCTATCCCGAAGCGTCGGCCACCGTCGTGTTCGTGATCATGGCGATCGTGCTGCTGTTCCGCCCGGCGGGCCTCTTCGGCAAGGAAAAATGATGCAGAGAAAAGTGCTCTACGGCGTGCTGCTCGCCGCACTGCTCGCCGCGCCGTTCATCGGCGCGTATCCGGTGTTCGTGATGAAGGTGCTCGCGTTCGCGCTGTTCGCGGCCGCGTTCAACCTGCTGATCGGCTATACGGGGCTGCTGTCGTTCGGCCATGCGATGTTCCTCGCGACGGCCGGCTATGCGACCGGCTACTCGATGCAGACGCTCGGTTTCACGCCGGAGCTCGGCGTGCTGGTCGGCACCGTCGCCGCGACGCTGCTCGGGCTCGTCGTCGGGCTGTTCGCGATTCGCCGGCAGGGCATCTACTTCGCGATGATCACGCTCGCGTTCGCGCAGATGGTCTACTTCATCTATCTGCAGGCGCCGTTCACGCACGGCGAGGACGGCCTGCAGGGCGTGCCGCGCGGCCGCCTGTTCGGGCTGCTCGACCTGTCGAACGACGTCGCGCTGTACTACGTCGTGCTGGTGGTGGTCGTGGCCGCGTGCGCGTTCATCGTGCGGGTCGTGCATTCGCCGTTCGGCCAGGTGCTCGTCGCCATCAAGGAGAACGAGGCGCGCGCGATCTCGCTCGGCTACGACACCGACCGCTTCAAGCTGCTCGCGTTCATCCTGTCGGCCGGGCTCGCGGGGCTGGCCGGCTCGCTGAAGGTGCTGGTGCTCGGCTTCGAGACGCTGTCGGACGCGTACTGGACGATGTCGGGCCTCGTCGTGCTGATGACGCTGGTCGGCGGAATGGGCACGCTGTTCGGGCCGCTGCTGGGCGCCGCGCTGATCGTGGCGCTGGAAGACCGGCTCGGCGACATCGGCGAATGGCTCGCGTCGACGACGGGCGTCGCGTGGTTCCATTCGCTCGGCGAATCGGCGACGATCGTCACCGGGCTGATCTTCATCGCGTGCGTGCTGGCATTCCGGCGCGGGATCGTCGGCGAGATGGTCGCGCGGGTCAAGCCGCTCAGGGCCTCGTCATGAGCATGCGGTGCGCGTCGCCGCGCGTTGATGCGAAGCACCATCCGGCACGCCCGGGAAGGGCGTCGCAGCAGGCTCCGGCCGGCGCCGCGCGGCAGGCTGGTGCCCCATTTTCGTGCGGCGATGCACCATAGGGGTAAATGCTAAGTTGTCGTGGTGCTTAAGCCTCTTTAAGATTCACCTTAGTTCTGATGCACCGCGAAACGAATTTGCAGGTGGAGAACGAGGAGACAATCGAGGCACAAAGTGCCCGGACCCCAAAGCGCTGTTGGACGGAATCCAACAGCGCTTTTTCATTTGCGTGCACGGATTCCTTCGATGGTGCATCGGCCCGCGTGACGGCCACTTCCCGCGTTTGCGTTCGCACCGCGTCTTTTCCGCGCTTCGCGCGTCCCCGTTTTCCGTTTCCGGCGATTCGTTCGCAGACGCTGCGCAGTCCTGCACAGGCGCTTCGGGCTTACCCGGTTGGCGTGCGCGAAATGCGTCCGTTACACTCGGCTTTCGCCGACCGTGCGGTCGGGAAAATGGTCGGCAGTTCTCCTACAAGCACAATGCAGAAGAGGGAGTACGGTTGGATGAGCAGCGCAGCACGGTGGATCGGGGCAGGAGAGGCGGCAGGCGCCGTCCGTTCGTCATGGGGTGCGCGGTGGGTCATCGCGGCGTTCCCGAGCCGTTCCGTGGCCCGTATGCGCGTTCCCGCGCCCTCGCGGGTCGTTGCGCTCGCATCGACATCCGCGTTTGCGTCCGTATTCGCATGAGCGGCCGGTTTTTCGATGTTTCACCCGTCGCGGGCCTGGCCGCAGCAGGCCGGTTCGAGCTGCGCGCCGATCATCGATGCAGCCGCAACGATCACTCGCGCGCTCGCGCATTTCTTCGCTTTCTTCATCCTGACGACACCCCCGTTACGCATCGTGACGGTCGAACGATCGTTTGGGCCGGCATGCGGCGCGCGCCCGGCGTGTCACGGGAAAACGAGCATTGGCGGGGCAGGACGAGATAGTTAATTTATTAACTTGTTTTTGGGGACCGGGAGCCGCCCGAGCGACCCGTGGTTTTTTCGAGCAGCGTTTGGAGACAACGTAAATGAAGATGAATCGATGGATGGAGGCCCTGCTTGCCGCGGGCCTCGTGTGTGCGGCGGCTACGGCGTCGGCGCAGGTCAAGATCGGCGTGACGCTGTCGGCCACCGGCCCGGCCGCTTCGCTCGGGATTCCGGAAAAGAACACGATCGCGCTGCTGCCGAAGGAAATCGCGGGCAAGAGCGTGCAGTACATCGTGCTGGACGACGCCTCCGACACGAGCCGCGCAGTGCAGAACGTGCGCAAGCTGATCGACGAGGACCACGTCGACGCGATCATCGGCTCGTCGGTCACGCCGAACTCGCTCGCGATGCTCGACCCCGTGTCGCAGGGCAAGACGCCGACAATCTCGCTCGCGGCGAGCGCGCAGATCATCGCGCCGATGGACGCGAAGCGCGCGTGGATGTTCAAGGTGCCGCAGAACGACCAGCTGATGGCCGACGCGATCGCCGGTTACATGGCGAAGCACGGCGTGAAGACGGTCGGCTTCATCGGTTTCGCCGACGCGTACGGCGACAGCTGGTACAAGACGTTCGACGCGGCGGCCGCGAAGCACGGGCTGAAGCTCGTATCGAACGAGCGCTACAACCGGACCGACGCGTCGGTGATGGGGCAGGTGCTGAAGCTGCTGGGCTCGAACCCGGATGCGGTGCTGATCGCGGGCTCCGGCACGCCGGCGGCGCTGCCGGCCAAGACGCTGAAGGAGCGCGGCTACAAGGGCAAGGTGTACCAGACGCACGGTGTCGCCAACAACGATTTCCTGCGCGTGTGCGGCAAGGATTGCGAAGGCGAGATCCTGCCGGCCGGCCCCGTGCTCGTGACCGACCAGCTGCCCGACTCGAACCCGGTGAAGAAGCCGGCGCTCGGCTACAAGGCCGCGTACGAGAAGGCCTACGGCGCGGGTTCGTTGTCGACGTTCGGCGGTCATGCGTGGGATGCGGGCCTGCTGCTGCAGCGGGCGATCCCGGAAGCGCTGAAGAAGGGCCAGCCGGGCACCGAGGCGTTCCGCGAAGCGCTGCGCGCGTCGCTCGAAAGCGTGAAGGATCTGCCCGTGTCGCACGGCGTGATCAACATGACGGCGACCGATCATAACGGCTTCGACACGCGTGCGCGCGTGATGGTGCAGATCGTCGACGGCAAGTGGAAGCTGCAGGCCGAGTAAGCGCAAGCATCACGTGAAACCGGCGTGCGCGGCGCGAACGGCGCCGCGTGTGCCGTCGGCAGGGTGCGCGCCTGACGGCCGCACCCGTGCTGCCTGGAACCACCGGGGCCCGCCGCATGCGCGCGACGTGCCGATCGCGTCGCGCGCGTCCCGGCCGTTTCCGCCTTTCGTTTCTCCGCAGCCTTCTCTCGATACACGAAACGTATGGATCTCTCGATTGCGGCGATCCTCGCGCAAGACGGCATCACGACCGGCGCCATTTATGCATTGTTGTCGCTGGCGCTCGTCCTGGTGTTTTCCGTCACGCGGGTGATCTTCATTCCCCAGGGCGAGTTCGTCGCCTACGGTGCGCTGACGCTGGCCGCGTTGCAGGCGCAGAAATTCCCCGCCACCTGCTGGCTGCTGTTCGCGATGGGCATCGCGTGCTTCCTGCTCGAAGTCGGTAGCCTGATCCGGCATCGTGAACGCCGCCATCAGCTCGGTCGCACGCTCGCGACGCTCGCCAGCCGCTACATCCTGCTGCCGCTCGCGGTGTTCGCGATCACGCGCAGCTTTGCCGCGCAACCGATGCCGATGCTCGCGCAGATCGCACTGACGCTCGCGATCGTCGTGCCGATGGGGCCGTTCGTCTACCGGCTCGTGTACCAGCCGATCGCCGAAGGCACGACGCTGCTGCTGCTGATCGTGTCGGTCGCCGTCCATTTCGCGATGGTCGGTCTCGGCCTCGTGATGTTCGGCGCGGAAGGCTCGCGCACCAACGCGTTCTCGGACGCGTCGCTCGCGATCGGCAGCATGACGGTGTCGGTGCAGAGCATCCTCGTCGTCGTCACGGCGCTCGTGTTGATCGGTGCGCTCTACGTGTACTTCGGCCGCACGATCGCGGGCAAGGCGCTGCGCGCGACGTCGGTGAACCGGCTCGGGGCGCGGCTCGTCGGCATCGGCACCACCGAAGCGGGGCGGCTTGCATTCACGTTCGCGGCGGGGCTCGGCGTGCTGTCCGGGATCCTCGTCGGTCCGCTGACGACGATCTACTACGACTCGGGCTTCCTGATCGGCCTGAAGGGCTTCGTCGGCGCGATCATCGGCGGGCTCGTCAGCTATCCGCTCGCGGCCGCCGGCTCGCTGCTGGTCGGCGTGCTCGAATCCTATTCGTCGTTCTGGGCGAGCGCATACAAGGAGGTGATCGTGTTCACGCTGATCATTCCGGTGCTGCTGTGGCGGAGCTTCGTGACGCCGCATGCGGAAGAGGAAGAGGAGTGACGCGATGAAGACGATGGTACGCAACAAGACCTTCTGGGTGTTTCTCGTGGTGCTGTTCGCGCTGCCGGTGCTGCCCGGCGCGCTGCAGGTGCCCGAGTACTGGATCACGCTGCTGAACTACATCGGCCTGTATGCGATCGTCGCGATCGGGCTCGTGCTGCTGACGGGCGTCGGCGGGATGACGAGCTTCGGGCAGGCCGCGTTCGTCGGCATTGGCGCGTATGCGACCGCGTTCCTGACGACGCGGTACGGCGTGTCGCCGTGGCTCGCGCTGATCGTCGGCGTCGTGCTGACGGCGCTGGTCGCGCTCGTGCTGGGCGCCGTGACGATGCGGCTGTCCGGGCACTTCCTGCCGCTCGGCACGATCGCGTGGGGACTCGCGCTGTTCTACCTGTTCGGCAACCTCGAACTGCTCGGCAAGTACGACGGGATCAACGGGATTCCGGCGCTGAACCTGTTCGGCATCGAGCTCGAAAGCGGTCGCAGCCTGTATTTCCTGATCTGGGCCGTGGTGCTGGCCGCGATCGTGTCGGTGCAGAACCTGCTGAACAGCCGTCCGGGTCGCGCGATCCGCGCGCTGCGCGGCGGCGGCGTGATGGCCGAGGCGATGGGCGTGAACACCGCGTGGATGCGCGTCGTGATCTTCGTCTACGCGGCCGTGCTCGCTGCCGTATCGGGCTTTCTGTACGCGCATCTGCAGCGCGCGGTGAACCCGACTCCGTTCGGCCTGAACCACGGGATCGAATTCCTGTTCATGGCCGTGGTGGGCGGCGTGTCGCACGTGTGGGGCGCGGTGCTCGGCGCCGCGATCCTGACCGTGCTGCAGGACTATCTGCAGACACTGCTGCCGAAGCTGCTCGGTTCGGAAGGCAACTTCGAGATCATCGTGTTCGGCGTGCTGATGGTGCTGCTGCTGCAGTACGCGCGCCAGGGCGTATGGCCGTTCGTCGCGAAGCTGTTCCCGCGCGGGCCGCGCGCGCATGTGCCGGAGCAGGCCGACCCGCTGCCACAGCGCGCGAAGCCCGTGGCCGGCGAGCCGCTGCTCGTCGTCGACAACGCACGCAAGCAGTTCGGCGGGCTGGTGGCCGTCAACGACGTCAGCTTCGACGTGAAAGCGGGGCAGATCATCGGGCTGATCGGCCCGAACGGCGCAGGCAAGTCGACCACGTTCAACCTCGTGACCGGCGTGCTGAAGCCGACCGGCGGAGCGATCACGTTCCGTGGCGAACGCATCGACGGGCTGACGTCGCGTCAGATCGTCCGCCGCGGCATCGGCCGCACGTTCCAGCACGTGAAGCTGCTGCCGGCGATGACGGTGCTCGAGAACGTCGCGATCGGCGCCCATCTGCGTGGCCACACGGGCGTGTGGCGCAGCATCGCGCGGCTCAATGCGCACGAGGAAGCGCAGTTGCTGGCCGAAGCCGCGCGCCAGATCCGCCGCGTCGGGCTGGAAAAGCACATGTACGACGAAGCGGGCAGCCTCGCGCTCGGCCAGCAGCGGATCCTCGAAATCGCGCGGGCGCTGTGCTGCGATCCGACGCTGCTGCTGCTCGACGAGCCGGCCGCCGGGCTGCGTTACCAGGAGAAGCAGCAACTCGCCGACCTGCTGCGGCGGCTGAAGGCCGAAGGGATGAGTGTGTTGCTCGTGGAACATGACATGGATTTCGTGATGAACCTCACCGACCGGCTGGTGGTGATGGAATTCGGCACGCGGATCGCGGAAGGGCTGCCGCAGGATGTGCAGCAGGACCCGGCCGTACTCGAAGCGTATCTGGGCGGGGTGGAGTGATGACGGACACGACGATGCCGATTCTTGAAGTACGCGGATTGGCGGTGCGGTACGGAAAGGTGGAGGCGCTGCACGGCGCGGCCATCAAGGTCGGGGCGGGACAGATCGTCAGCGTGATCGGCCCGAACGGCGCCGGTAAGTCGACGCTGCTGAACGCGATCATGGGGGCGCTGCCGATAACGGGGCACGCGTCCGGTGCGGTCGTGTATCGCGGCAACGACGTCGGCGCATTGCCCGTCGAGCAGCGCGTCGCACGCGGGATGTGCCTCGTACCGGAGAAACGCGAGCTGTTCAGCACGATGACGGTCGAGGACAACCTCGTATTGGGCGCATATCGGCGCAAGCAGGCCGGGGAAGCGAACTTCCTCGATCAGCTCGATCACGTGTTCGCGCTGTTCCCGCGGCTGAAGGAGCGGCGCCGGCAGGCGGCCGGCACGCTGTCCGGTGGCGAGCGGCAAATGCTGGCGGTCGGCCGTGCGCTGATGGGCAAACCCGATCTGCTGATGCTCGACGAGCCGAGCCTCGGGCTGGCGCCGCTGATCGTGAAAGAGATCTTTCATATCATCAGCGCGTTGCGCGGCACCGGCGTGGCGACGCTGCTGATCGAGCAGAACGCACGGGCGGCGCTGCAGATCTCCGATTACGGTTATGTGCTGGAGACGGGCGAGTTTGCGCTGGAAGGGCCGGCGGCCGAACTCGCGCAGAATCCGCGTGTGATCGAAACGTACCTCGGGCTGGCGAAGAAGACGGCTTGATTGTTGGCTCGGGGGGCGGGAAACGGACGGCGTGTTTCACGTGAAACACGCCGTTTTTGTTTTGGGGCTGGCCGGGTTTCGATGCGTCGACGATTCTGACCCGGCGGATAAGTCGCGCCGGAATAGTGGGAAGCTCTGTGCGGTGCTGCGCTTGCTTGTTCCACAGGCCGATGATGCGGCGCGCTTCGGTGGATAAGCATGGGGACGACCGACAGAAATGCTGTGTGGTGATGGGCACAGGATGTCGGGTCTGGCGTGCTGCGCTGGTCCACAGGCATTGGCCAGTTAACGAGTTCCACACATGCTGACGCGACTATCAACCAGGTTTTTTGCACAGGCACGACGATGTGCGTTGAATCGCTCGTAGGCATCGCCGAAGTACGCCTACCAAGGCATTTCACCGGTCCTCAGCCAAAAAATCGCCGAAATGCACAGACCCTACCATTCGGACGGCCTTCGGGTGAAAAGCGAACCCGCTATAATTCGGCCCATACATTTCTCTGATAGGTTCGTGCGCAGCTCTGCGTACGGAATCCACCATGCTTTTTCCCACAGAATTTGACGTCATCGTCGTCGGTGGCGGTCATGCCGGCACGGAAGCCGCGCTGGCGTCCGCCCGCATGGGCGCAAAGACACTGCTGCTGACCCACAACATCGAAACGCTTGGGCAGATGAGCTGCAATCCGTCGATCGGCGGCATTGGCAAGGGCCATCTGGTCAAGGAAGTCGACGCACTGGGCGGCGCAATGGCCGCCGCGACGGACGAAAGCGGTATTCAGTTCCGGATCCTCAATTCGTCGAAGGGCCCGGCCGTGCGCGCGACGCGCGCGCAGGCCGATCGCATCCTGTACAAGGCCGCGATTCGCCACCGGCTCGAAAATCAGCCGAACCTGTGGCTGTTCCAGCAGGCGGTCGACGACCTGATCGTCGAAGGCGACCGCGTGGTTGGCGCCGTCACGCAGATCGGCATCCGCTTTCGCGCGCGCGCGGTTGTGCTGACGGCCGGTACGTTCCTCGACGGCAAGATCCACGTCGGCCTGAACAACTACACGGGCGGCCGCGCGGGCGATCCGGCGGCCGTGTCGCTGTCGTCGCGCCTGAAGGAGCTGAAGCTGCCGCAGGGCCGCCTGAAGACCGGTACGCCGCCGCGTATCGACGGGCGCACGATCGACTTCTCGAAGCTCGACGAGCAGCCGGGCGACCTCGATCCGATCCCCGTGTTCTCGTTCCTGGGCCGCGCGGAGCAGCATCCGCAGCAGCTGCCGTGCTGGGTCACGCATACGAACGAGCGCACGCACGACATCATTCGCGGCGGTCTCGACCGTTCGCCTATGTATACAGGCGTGATCGAAGGTGTCGGGCCGCGCTATTGCCCGTCGATCGAGGACAAGATCCACCGGTTCGCATCGAAGGAATCGCACCAGATCTTCCTGGAACCGGAAGGGCTGACGACCAACGAGTTCTATCCGAACGGGATCTCGACGAGCCTGCCGTTCGATGTCCAGCTCGAGCTCGTGCATTCGATGCGCGGCCTCGAGAACGCGCACATCCTGCGTCCCGGCTACGCGATCGAGTATGACTACTTCGACCCGCGCGCGCTGAAGGCGTCGCTCGAGACGAAGGCGATCAACGGGCTGTTCTTTGCGGGCCAGATCAACGGCACGACCGGCTACGAGGAGGCGGCCGCGCAGGGTCTGCTGGCCGGCCTCAATGCGGGCCGTTACGTGCAGGAGAAGGAGGCGTGGTGCCCGCGGCGCGACCAGGCCTATCTGGGCGTGCTGGTCGACGATCTCGTTACGCGCGGTGTGGCCGAGCCGTACCGGATGTTCACGAGTCGCGCCGAGTATCGCCTGAGCCTGCGCGAAGATAACGCTGACATGCGCCTGACCGAAATCGGCCGCGAACTGGGGCTGGTCGACGACGCGCGCTGGGACGCCTTCAGCCGGAAACGCGACGCTGTTTCACGTGAAACCGAACGCCTGAAGTCGACCTGGGTCACGCCGAAGACGCTGCCGGCAGAAGAGGCGACCGCGTTGCTCGGCAAGGCGATCGATCACGAATACAGCCTCGCCGAACTGCTGCGCCGCCCGGGTGTGAGCTACGACGGCGTATGCGGACTGAAGGGCGGCGAGTGCGGCCCCGCGGAGCCGCTGACGGACGATCCGGTGCTGCTCGCACAGATCAAGGAACAGGTCGAGATCGGCATCAAGTATCAGGGCTATATCGAGCGCCAGGCGTCCGAGATCGAGCGCAACGATGCGAACGAGAACACGCGCCTGCCGGACGGTATCGATTACCGTGAAGTCCGCGGCCTGTCGTTCGAGGTGAGCCAGAAGCTCAACGAGTTCCGGCCGGAAACGATCGGGCAAGCGTCGCGTATCTCGGGCGTCACGCCGGCGGCCATCTCGCTGCTGATGGTGCACCTGAAGCGGCGCGGCCTGGGCCGCCGCAACGGCACGGCCGCAGAGTCCGCGGAGCAGGGGGGCGGTACCGTCCCGACGCAACAATGACGGCGCGTCGCGCGCCGGCGGTTAATCGGGACGTACTGGAACAGATGCTCGTCGAAGGCACGGCGGCGCTCGACCTCACGCTGACGGATGCGCAACGCAACCAGCTGCTCGACTACGTCGCGCTGCTCGGCAAGTGGAACGCGGTCTACAACCTGACCGCGATCCGCGACCCGAAGCAGATGCTGATCCAGCACATCCTCGATTCGCTTTCCATCGTCCCGCATCTGCGTGGTCGTACGTCGGCGCGCGTGCTCGACGTCGGCTCGGGCGGCGGGCTGCCCGGTATCGTGCTGGCGATCGTCGAGCCGGGCTGGCAGGTCACGCTGAACGATATCGTGCAGAAGAAGTCCGCCTTCCAGACGCAGATGCGCGCGGAGCTGAAGCTGGCGAACCTGTCGGTGGTCACCGGGCGGGTCGAATCGCTGCAGCCGGGTGTCGAAGTGCCGGAAAAATTCGACATGATCGTATCCCGCGCTTTCGCGGATCTATCCGACTTCGTTAAACTTGCTCGACATCTGGTCGCGCCGGGTGGTTCGATCTGGGCGATGAAGGGCGTTCACCCGGACGACGAGATTGCGCGGTTGCCGGAAGGCAGCCACGTCAAGCAGACGATCCGGCTGGCGGTGCCGATGCTCGATGCGGAGCGGCATCTGTTCGAAGTGGCCGTCGACGACGCGAATTGAAGGCGCGCGGTAGCGCGCCGTTTGTTTGAAGGTAAAGGGAACACACCAACGATGGCAAAGATCTTCTGCGTTGCGAACCAGAAGGGGGGCGTCGGCAAGACGACGACATCGGTCAATCTCGCCGCAAGCCTTGCAGCGCAGGAGCAACGAGTCCTGTTGATCGATCTCGACCCGCAGGGCAACGCGACGATGGGCAGCGGGATCGACAAGGCCGCCTGCGAAGCGACCGTGTACGAAGTGCTGGTCGATGGCGTGTCGGTGACTGACGCGCGCGTGCGTCCGGAAGGCGTCACCTACGACGTGCTTCCCGCGAACCGCGAGCTGTCCGGCGCCGAGATCGAGCTGATCAGCATCGACAATCGCGAGCGCCGGCTGAAGGCCGCGCTCGAGCGCGTGGCCGACGACTACGATTTCGTGCTGATCGATTGCCCGCCGACGCTGTCGCTGCTGACGCTGAACGGCCTGTGCGCGGCGCACGGCGTCGTGATCCCGATGCAGTGCGAGTACTTCGCGCTGGAAGGGCTGTCGGACCTCGTCAATACGATCAAGCAGGTTCACGCGAACATGAATCGCGACCTGAAGATCATCGGCCTGCTGCGCGTGATGTTCGATCCGCGCATCACGCTGCAGCAGCAAGTCTCCGATCAACTGAAAGCGCACTTCGGCGACAAGGTGTTCGACGCGGTGATTCCGCGCAACGTGCGTCTGGCGGAAGCGCCGAGTTACGGGTTGCCGGGCGTCGTGTTCGATCGCAGCTCGCGCGGTGCGCAGGCGTATATCCAGTTCGGTGCCGAGATGATCGAACGCGTGCGCGCGTTCGAGGTGTCGTGATCCGGACATGAGCGAAGCGAGGAAGAAAGACATGAACGCGGTACCAAAGAAGAAGGGCTTGGGACGTGGCCTCGAAGCGCTGCTCGGCGGCAGTGCCGATATCACCGAAGCGGTGAAGATCGAAGGCGCACCGAACACGCTCGCGCTCGGCAAGCTGCAAGCCGGCAAGTACCAGCCGCGTACGCGGATGGACGAAGGCAGCCTGCAGGAGCTCGCGGCCAGCATTCGCGCGCAGGGCGTGATGCAGCCGATCCTGGTACGGCCTATTTCGTCAGACAAATACGAGATCATCGCGGGCGAGCGGCGTTTCCGCGCGGCGCGCCTGGCCGGCCTCGATGAAGTGCCGGTGCTCGTGAAGGACGTATCCGATCAGGCCGCCGCCGCGATGGCGCTGATCGAGAACATCCAGCGCGAGGACCTGAATCCGCTCGAAGAGGCGCACGGCATCCAGCGCCTGCTCGACGAGTTCGGTTTCACGCACGAACAGGCGGCCGAATCGGTCGGCCGTTCGCGCAGCGCGGTGTCGAACCTGCTGCGCCTGCTGAACCTCGCGTCACCCGTGCAGACGATGCTGCTGGCCGGCGATCTCGACATGGGGCACGCACGCGCGCTGCTCGCGGTCGACGCGGCCACGCAGATCACGCTCGCGCATCAGGTGGTCAACAAGCGCATGTCGGTGCGCGAGACCGAGAAGCTCGTCGCACATACGACGAAGGAAGCGCCGGCCGTGAAGGCGCGTGCGAAGGACGACGGCGGCCGCGATACACGTCGTCTCGAAGAGGAGTTGTCAGACCTGCTCGCGTCGACGGTGAAGATCAAGCTGGGCCGCCGCGGGCGCGGGCAGGTGTTGATCGACTTCGGCAACCTCGACGCGCTCGAGGGCATTCTCGCGCGCCTGCGCGGCAACGTCGCGACCGAAGAGTAACGGGCAACCCATGGAGCAAACGGGCGCACCGGCGCCGCGCCGGTGGCTCGGCTGGCTCGCGCAGGAACCGGTACTGTCGGTGCTGGCGCTTGGCCTGATCGTGCTGCAATGGGTGCGTCCGCAACCATTTTCGGTACTGGTCGACCGCGTCGACTGGCAGACGGTCGCGACGCTCGCGGGCCTGCTGATGCTGACCAAGGCGCTCGAGTTGTCCGGCTGCCTGATGTGGCTTGCGCATCGCATCGTGCATCACGTGCATTCCGAGCGAGGGCTCGCGATGCTGCTTGTCGGCTTCGCCGCCGTGCTGTCGATGTGGCTCACCAACGACGTCGCGCTGTTCGTCGTCGTACCGTTGATGGTGTCGCTGCGCGCGCTGACACCGCTGCCGTTCCGGCGGCTCGTGATCGTCGTCGCGCTGGCCGTCAACGCCGGGTCCGTCGCGACCCCGCTCGGCAATCCCCAGAATCTGTTCCTGTGGCAATTGAGCGGCGTGTCGTTCGGCCGTTTCGTGGTCACGCTCGGGCCGCTCGCGCTCGCGCTGATGGCGCTGCTGCTCGTGCTGACTGCATTGATGTTTCGCGCGAAGCCGCTCGACCTGTCCGGCGACGCCGCGTCCTTTCCCGTCCAACGCATGCACGCGTTGATCGCGGCGGTGCTGTTCGCCGCGTTCGTGCTGCTCGCCGATGCGCACCATCCGCTGCCCGGCCTCGTCGGTGTCGCGATCGTGCTGCTCGCCGTCAAACGTGACGCAGTCCTGAAGATCGACTGGCTGCTGCTGCTGATATTCGTGCTGATGTTCGTCGTGTTGCGCAGCGCGGCTGCGCTGCCCGTCGTGCACGATGCGGTCGCGCATGCGCAACTCGATTCGCCGCTGCGCGTCTACGCCGCCGGCGCGGCGCTGTCGCAGGTGATCAGCAACGTGCCGGCCGCGATTCTGCTGTCGGAGTTCACGCACGACTGGCGCGCGCTGGCATTCGGCGTATCGGTCGGCGGCTTCGGTTTCGCGATCGGCTCGCTCGCGAACCTGATCGCGGTGCGTCTCGCGAAGGAGCCGCGCATGTGGCTGCCGTTCCACCTCGTTTCGATTCCGTTCGCGCTGGTGAGCGCGGCGCTCGGCGCGTGGTTGCTCATGCACGGTTGAGCGAGGCCGATGCGCGCCGCACAGGTGTGCCGTTCGGGCGGCGGACGGGGCGCACAGCGTCCGCAGTGATCAAGGATTGTTGATAAGTGCTGCGGCCCACAGTCGAACTTCTGTGGCGGCGCGACAACTGATTGGACGAATCGATGCGCGAGCAACCGGTCGAGTTTCTCGCGCCGGCGCGATGGCTTGATTGCGGCGTCTTGCGTGTTCCGGCGTGTCGCGCCGAGTCGTTCCCGACGACTCCATGGCAGCGGATGCCCGGCGGCGATCGCGCCGCTTCCTGCTGGCCCGCAGCGGGCGTCGTTTCCCCGTCATTTCCGCCGTCACCGGACTTTTTCGCACAAGAAATACCGGTGCAAAAAACCGACCTTACAACTGTCATCGTACGTCGTCGAATCGGGTGTTTTTTCACATCATGAGGCGTCGTTTTATGCAGGTTTTTGTCGCGTCTAAAGCCTTGAATCACTTGCAACTATCGCTTACAATCGCCCGGATTTGTTAGCTAGGCACCCCTGAAAGCTTTCAGAAAGCTTGGGGTCGGGTTCAAGGATTTCAGCGGAAGATTGCGATGGCGGGTCAGGCGCCGGACGACAGGCACGATGATCAGCGCACGCAACGCACCGCTTCGGCGGCCGGCGCGCGGCGTGAATCCGACGATGACTGGGATGTCGAGCAGCAAGATAACAACATCGTTCCGCTTACACGGGCAGAGGCCGAAAGGCTGTTCGGTCCGAACGTGAGCAAGCCCTCGCGCGTGACCCCCTACAAGGTGGTGTTCGCGCAAGTGGTCCTGTCCCTGGTTGCAACGCTGGCGTGGTGGCTGTTTTCGAAGTCGCCGGGCGCCGCTGCGCAATCCGCGTTTCTGGGCGGAGCGATCGGCTGGGTGCCCAGTGCGGTATTCGTGGCACGACTGAAGGCAGGTGGCTCGGCCACCGTGATGAGCTGGGTGATGGGCGAAGCCCTGAAACTCGCTCTGACGATCGGGATGTTCACCGCGGTGGCGTTCGGCTGGGCCGGCGTGCACTGGGTGCCGTTCCTCGTCACGTACCTCGTCGTGCTGAAGACGTACTGGATCGCGCTGGCCTGGCGGTAAGGAACAAGCAGCGTGCGGTTTCGACAACGAACCGCACCGGCCCGTTCCCGCAATAGCGTGTTGCGGAACGGGCAAAACGATTTTCGACAATTTGGGTGGCATTAACGATATGGCAGCTAGCGAAGGCACGCGCGGTCCGGATCCGTCCGAGTACATTGCGCACCACTTGCAGAATTTCTCCACCTCGCATCAGACGTCGATTTTCGACATTCACGTCTGGAATCTCGACACGCTGTTCTGGTCGATCGTATGCGGCATCGTGACGATCGTCCTGCTGCGTCTGGCCGCCCGCAAGGCGACGTCGGGCGTGCCGGGCCGTTTCCAGTGCGCGATCGAGATGCTCGTCGAAATGGTCGAAGACCAGTCGAAGGCCATCGTCCACGGCAATCGCACCTTCATCGCGCCGCTCGCCCTCACGGTGTTCGTGTGGGTTGCGCTGATGAACTCCCTCGACTTCCTCCCGGTCGACCTGCCGGGCCGCGTGATCGGCCTGCTCGGTCTGTCGGACGTGATTTCCCACCATCGCATCGTTCCGACGGCCGACCTGAACGGCACGCTCGGCATCGCGCTCGGCGTGTTCGTCCTGATGATCTACTACAGCATCAAGATCAAGGGCGCGGGCGGCTTCGTGCACGAGCTGCTGTCGGCACCGTTCGGCGCGCACCCGCTGCTGTGGATCCCGAACCTCGCGCTCAACATTGTCGAATATCTCGCGAAGACCGTCTCGCTCGGTATGCGGCTGTTCGGCAACATGTACGCGGGTGAGCTGTTGTTCCTGTTGATCGCCCTGCTCGGCAGCATGTGGAGCTTCGGTGGCGACGCAACGTTCCTCGGCTTCGTTGGTCATGTGATCGCGGGTAGCGTCTGGGCAATCTTCCACATCCTGATTGTTCTGTTGCAGGCATTCATTTTCATGATGCTGACGCTGGTGTATCTCGGCCAGGCGCACGACAAGCACTAAGCGCGGCGTGCAAGAAAGAGTTTCCGTTTTAGTTTTTTAAATCTCAGTTCCAAGTCTTTTCACAAAGGAGTGATCATGCAAGCTTACATCGCCAACATCCAGGGTCTGACCGCCATCGGTATCGGCATCATCATCGGCCTGGGTGCAATCGGCGCCTGTATCGGTATCGCGCTGATGGGTGGCAAGTACATCGAAGCCTGCGCACGTCAGCCGGAACTCATCAACCCGCTGCAAACGAAGATGTTCCTGCTGGCTGGTCTGATCGACGCTGCATTCCTGATCGGCGTTGGTGTCGCAATGCTGTTCGCGTTCGCGAACCCGCTCCTGTCGAAGCTCGCAGGCTAAGGTTCCTCGGAAATATGCGTCCGGCGTGAGCCGGCGCAGGGCGGAACGGAGACTTGGGGCGCTGATCGAATGCAACTCGATGAGCGCCTTACCGTTTCATTTTTCCGGAATAGCAGATAAGGAAACACCGTGAATCTCAACGCAACTCTGTTTGCGCAAATGGTCGTGTTCCTGGTCCTCGCGTGGTTCACGATGAAATTCGTGTGGCCGCCGTTGATCAACGCCCTCGACGAACGTTCGAAGAAGATCGCCGACGGCCTCGCCGCCGCGGAGAAGGGCAAGGCGGAACTCGACGCAGCGCACAAGCGCGTGGACCAGGAACTCGCGCAGGCCCGCAACGACGGCCAGCAGCGCATCGCCGACGCTGAAAAGCGTGCCCAGGCGGTCGCCGAGGAAATCAAGGCCAACGCCCAGGCTGAAGCCGCCCGCATCGTCGCCCAGGCGAAGGCGGAAGCAGAACAGCAAATCGTGAAGGCGCGCGAAGCGCTGCGTGGCGAAGTCGCCGCGCTGGCCGTGAAGGGCGCCGAGCAGATCCTGAAGCGCGAAGTCGATCAAACGGCCCACGCCCAACTGCTGAATCAACTGAAAGCCGAGCTCTGATCATGGCCGAACTTGCAACCATCGCCCGCCCTTACGCAGAAGCGCTGTTCCGCGTGGCCGAGGGCGGTGACATCGCCGCCTGGTCCACGCTCGTGCAAGAGCTGGCCCAGGTTGCGCGTCTGCCGGAAGTGCTGTCGGTCGCGTCGAGTCCGAAGGTGACGCGCACGCAAGTAGCCGAGTTGCTGCTTGCTGCGGCCAAGTCGCCGCTCGCGGCCGGCGCCGAAGCGAAGAACTTCGTGCAGATGCTGGTCGACAATCATCGCATCGCGCTGCTGCCGGAAATTGCCGAGCAGTTCGAGGCGCTCAAGAACGAACGTGAAGGCGCAGCCGACGCCGAGATCGTGAGCGCGTTCCCGCTGAACGGCGCGGATCTCGACAGTCTCGTCTCGGGCCTCGAACGCAAGTTCAAGCGCAAGCTGAAACCGACGGTCGAAGTCGATTCGTCGCTGATCGGCGGCGTGCGCGTGACGGTCGGCGACGAAGTGCTCGACACCTCGGTTCGCGCGCGCCTCGCATCGATGCAGGCTGCCTTGACCGCCTGAGCGCCACGCCGGCACGCAACAGAATTGACTATCAGGAGCGAATAATGCAACTCAATCCCTCTGAGATCAGCGAGCTGATCAAGAGCCGGATCCAGGGCCTTGAAGCGAGCGCAGACGTTCGCAACCAGGGCACCGTGATCTCCGTGACCGACGGTATCGTGCGTATCCACGGCCTGTCGGACGTGATGCAGGGCGAAATGCTCGAGTTTCCGGGCAACACGTTCGGTCTCGCGCTGAACCTCGAGCGCGACTCGGTCGGCGCGGTGATTCTCGGCGAATACGAACACATCTCGGAAGGCGACATCGTCAAGACGACGGGCCG
This sequence comes from Burkholderia sp. IO2, assembly GCF_029522185.1. Classification (NCBI taxonomy): domain Bacteria; kingdom Pseudomonadati; phylum Pseudomonadota; class Betaproteobacteria; order Burkholderiales; family Burkholderiaceae; genus Burkholderia; species Burkholderia sp. IO2. The sequence goes on from NZ_JAKWFH010000039.1 coordinate 51,269, forward strand.
CATTCTCGAAGTCCCGGTGGGTCCGGAACTCGTCGGCCGCGTGGTCGACGCGCTCGGCAACCCGATCGACGGCAAGGGCCCGGTCAACGCGAAGTTGACCGACGCGATCGAAAAGATCGCCCCGGGCGTGATCTGGCGCAAGTCGGTGTCGCAGCCGGTGCAGACGGGCATCAAGTCGATCGACGCGATGGTGCCGATCGGCCGTGGCCAGCGTGAGCTGATCATCGGCGACCGTCAGTGCGGCAAGACCGCGGTGGCGCTCGACGCGATCATCAACCAGAAGGGCAAGGACCTGATCTGTATCTACGTCGCGATCGGCCAGAAGGCTTCGTCGATCATGAACGTGGTTCGCAAGCTCGAAGAAACGGGCGCGATGGAATACACGATCGTCGTCGCCGCTTCGGCATCGGATTCGGCTGCCATGCAGTACCTGGCGCCGTACGCCGGCTGCACGATGGGCGAATACTTCCGCGACCGTGGCCAAGACGCGCTGATCATCTATGACGACTTGACCAAGCAGGCTTGGGCATACCGTCAGATCTCGCTGCTGCTGCGCCGTCCGCCGGGCCGTGAAGCGTACCCGGGCGACGTGTTCTATCTGCACTCGCGTCTGCTGGAGCGTGCGGCTCGCGTGTCGGAAGAGTACGTCGAGAAGTTCACGAACGGCGAAGTGAAGGGCAAGAGCGGTTCGCTGACGGCACTGCCGGTCATCGAAACGCAGGCTGGCGACGTGACCGCGTTCGTTCCGACGAACGTGATCTCGATTACCGACGGCCAGATCTTCCTGGAAACCGATCTGTTCAACGCAGGCATCCGCCCGGCAATCAACGCCGGCGTGTCGGTGTCGCGCGTCGGTGGCGCTGCTCAGACGAAGGTCGTGAAGAAGCTGTCGGGCGGTATCCGTACCGACCTCGCGCAGTACCGTGAACTGGCCGCATTCGCGCAGTTCGCATCGGACCTCGACGAAGCGACCCGCAAGCAGCTCGAGCGCGGCCGCCGCGTGACGGAACTGCTGAAGCAGCCGCAGTACCAGCCGCTGCAGGTCTGGGAACTGGCCGTGTCGCTGTACGCCGCGAACAACGGCTACCTCGACGACCTCGACGTCAAGCAAGTGCTGTCGTTCGAGAAGGGCCTGCGCGACAACCTGAAGACCAGCCACGCTGACCTCATCAAGCGCATCGAAGACACCAAGGATCTCTCGAAGGACGACGAAGGCGCACTGCGCTCGGCGATCGAAGCCTTCAAGAAGTCCGGTGCCTATTGATCCGCGAGTGACACACTGAGGCCGCGCGGGTGCCGAGCACCCGCGCCGCTTCGGTCAAGGAGCAAGCTATGGCTGGAATGAAGGAAATTCGCGGCAAGATCAAGAGCGTGCAGAACACGCGCAAGATCACGAAGGCGATGGAGATGGTGGCTGCATCGAAGATGCGTCGCGCGCAGGAACGCATGCGCGCCGCTCGTCCGTATGCGGACAAGGTCCGTGCCATCGCCGCGCACATGAGCCGTGCGAACCCCGAGTACCGTCACCCGTTCATGGTGGCGAACGACGGCGCGCAGACGGCCGGCATCATCCTCGTCACGACGGACAAGGGTCTGTGCGGTGGTCTGAACACCAACGTGCTGCGTGCGACGGTGCAGAAGTTCAAGGAGCTGGAAGAGAAGGGCCAGAAGGTCGAAGCCACCGCGATCGGCGGCAAGGGCCTCGGGTTCCTGAACCGCTTCGGCGCGAAGGTGATGTCGCAGGTCGTGCACCTCGGCGACACCCCGCACCTGGACAAGCTGATCGGCGCCGTGAAGACGCAGCTCGATCTGTACTCGGAAGGCAAGCTGTCGGCGGTTTATATCGCTTACACGCGCTTCGTCAACACGATGAAGCAGGAAGCCGTGATCGAGCAGCTGCTGCCGCTGTCGTCGGACCACTTCGAAGCCGATGACGGTACGCCGGCGACGTCGTGGGACTACATCTACGAGCCGGACGCGCAGGCAGTCGTCGACGAACTGCTCGTGCGTTACGTCGAGGCGCTGGTGTACCAGGCCGTCGCGGAAAACATGGCGTCCGAGCAATCGGCGCGCATGGTCGCGATGAAGGCCGCGTCCGACAACGCGAAGACGGTGATCAGCGAACTGCAGCTCGTGTACAACAAGAGCCGTCAGGCCGCGATCACGAAAGAACTGTCGGAGATCGTCGGCGGCGCAGCCGCTGTTTAAGCGCGCGCCCGGGACGACAACTGCGCCTTTGCGCGAGTAAAGAATCAGGTATTTAAAGGAAAAGCGATGAGTACTGCTGCTTTGGTAGAAGGCAAGATCGTACAGTGCATCGGCGCCGTTATCGACGTGGAATTCCCGCGCGACAGCATGCCGAAGATCTACGACGCGCTCATTCTCGATGGCTCGGAACTGACGCTCGAAGTCCAGCAGCAGCTGGGTGACGGCGTGGTCCGTACCATTTGTCTGGGTGCATCCGACGGCCTGCGCCGCGGCCTGACCGTGAAGAACACGGCGAAGCCGATCTCGGTGCCGGTCGGCAAGCCGACCCTCGGCCGAATCATGGACGTGCTCGGCCGTCCGATCGACGAAGCCGGCCCGATCGACAGCGACGTGACGCGTTCGATCCACCAGAAGGCACCGGCGTTCGACGAACTGTCGCCGTCGACCGAACTGCTCGAAACGGGTATCAAGGTCATCGACCTGATCTGCCCGTTCGCAAAGGGCGGCAAGGTTGGCCTGTTCGGTGGTGCAGGCGTGGGCAAGACCGTCAACATGATGGAGCTCATCAACAACATCGCGAAGGAACACGGCGGTTACTCCGTGTTCGCGGGCGTGGGCGAGCGTACCCGTGAAGGGAACGACTTCTACCACGAAATGAAGGACTCGAACGTTCTCGACAAGGTCGCGCTGGTGTACGGCCAGATGAACGAGCCGCCGGGCAACCGTCTGCGCGTCGCGCTGACCGGCCTGACGATGGCCGAGCACTTCCGTGACGAAGGCCTCGACGTGCTGTTCTTCGTCGACAACATCTATCGTTTCACGCTGGCCGGTACCGAAGTGTCGGCACTGCTCGGCCGTATGCCGTCGGCAGTGGGCTATCAGCCGACGCTGGCTGAAGAAATGGGCAAGCTGCAAGAGCGCATCACGTCGACCAAGAAGGGCTCGATTACGTCGGTCCAGGCCGTGTACGTCCCTGCGGACGACTTGACCGACCCGTCGCCGGCGACGACCTTCGGCCACCTGGACGCAACCGTCGTTCTGTCGCGTGACATCGCTTCGCTGGGTATCTACCCGGCGGTCGACCCGCTCGACTCGACGTCGCGCCAGATCGACCCGAACGTGATCGGTGAAGAGCACTACTCGATCACCCGTCGCGTTCAGCAGACGCTGCAGCGCTACAAGGAACTGCGCGACATCATCGCGATTCTGGGCATGGACGAACTGTCGCCGGAAGACAAGCTGTCGGTCGCCCGTGCGCGTAAGATCCAGCGTTTCCTGTCGCAGCCGTTCCACGTCGCTGAAGTGTTCACGGGCTCGCCGGGCAAGTACGTGCCGCTGAAGGAAACGATCCGCGGCTTCAAGATGATCGTCGACGGCGAGTGCGACCACCTGCCGGAACAGGCGTTCTACATGGTCGGCACGATCGACGAAGCCTTCGAAAAGGCCAAGAAGATCCAGTAAGGGCTTGAGTGAGTCGCAAGCCGGCGAGCGCCGGCCGGAGCAATGAAGTCAGTGATGACTTGTATTCCGGCCGCCTGCGCCGGCCGCAATACGCTCAACCCGTGGATGAGATTGGAGTCGATATGGCAACCATCAAAGTAGACGTCGTCAGCGCGGAAGAGCAGATCTTCTCGGGCGAGGCGAAATTCGTCGCGCTGCCGGGCGAAACGGGTGAGCTGGGCATTCTGCCGGGTCACACGCCGCTCATTACCCGGATTCGTCCGGGTGCGGTGCGCATCGAGGTCGAGGGCGGCAACGACGAATTCGTGTTCGTCGCGGGCGGCATTCTCGAAGTGCAGCCGGGCGCCGTGACGGTGCTCGCCGATACCGCGATCCGCGGCAAGGACCTCGACGCGGCGAAAGCCGAGGAAGCGCGCAAGCGTGCCGAGGAAACGCTGCAGAACGCGAAGTCGGATCTCGACCTCGCGAAAGCGCAATCCGAGCTCGCGACCGCGATGGCGCAGCTCGAGGCGATCCAGCGTCTGGCGAAGATCCGCAGCCGGCACTGAGCCGCGCCGCGTATCCCGCGAAAGAAAGCAGCCTTCGGGCTGCTTTTTTTTCGTCTGGGCTTCGTCCACGCTTCCTCCGTGTTTCGCCCGCATTTCGTCTGCGTTTTTCGGGCCGGATCATTGCGTCCGATCGTGCTATTTCATCCGTCCACCGCGATTTGATGTCAGAGTACCGTCAGCGGAGCGCGGCATCATCCGCGGTGAGGCCGCTCGTCGCGAGCGTTGCGGCGGAGGCGCGCAGCACGCGCGCGGGCCGATCAGACCCAAAGGACGGAGACATTCATGGCAGCAGACCTTGGCGTGGGCGCGCTGATCGCGCCCGAGAACGGCTTGTCGTACGTGCGTGGTGCAACCGACGTGCCGCTATCCGAAGCGACGATCGGCCGGTTCCTGCTCGACACGGCCGGCCGCTTTCCCGACCGCCCGGCCGTCGTGTTCCGCGAGCAGCAGGTGCGCTGGACCTGGCGCGAGTTCGCGAACGAGATCGACGTGCTGGCGGCAGGGCTCGCCGCGCTCGGGATCGTGAAGGGCGACTGCGTCGGCATCTGGTCGCCGAACCGCAGCGAATGGCTGCTCACGCAGTTCGCGACCGCGCGGATCGGCGCGGTGCTCGTCAACATCAATCCGGCCTACCGGCTGTCGGAACTCGAATACGCGCTGAACAAGGTCGGCTGCAAGGCCGTGATCGCAGCCGAGCGCTTCAAGAGCTCCGCGTACGTCGAGATGCTGCAGACCATCGCGCCGGAGCTCGCGACCGCGACGCCGGGCGACCTGCATGCGGCGCGCGTGCCGAGCCTGCGCACGATCGTGTCGATGGGCGAGGTGGCGCCTGCCGGCATGTTCCGCTTCGCGGACGTGATGGCGCGTGGCCGCCGGGCCGTCGATCCGGCGCTGCTCGATGCGATCGGCGCGACGCTCTCGGCCAACGATCCGATCAACATCCAGTTCACGAGCGGCACGACCGGCAGCCCGAAGGGCGCGACGCTCACGCACCGCAACGTCGTCAACAACGCGCGCTCGATCGCGATGGCGATGCGTTTCACCGAACAGGATTCGCTCTGCATCCCGGTGCCGCTCTATCACTGCTTCGGGATGGTGCTGGCCGTGCTCGCGTGCGTGTCGAAGGGCGCCGCGATGGTATTCCCCGGCGAAGCGTTCGATCCGGTCGCGACGCTCGCGGCGGTGGCCGAAGAACGTTGCACCGCGCTGCATGGCGTGCCGACGATGTTCATCGCCGAGCTCGACCATCCGGAATTCGCGAAATTCGACCTGTCGACGCTGCGCACCGGGATCATGGCCGGCTCGCCGTGCCCGATCGAGACGATGAAGCGCGTCGTGTCGCAGATGCACCTTTCTGAAATCACGATCGCGTACGGGATGACGGAGACGAGCCCCGTGTCGTTCCAGAGCTCGACCGACGATCCGCTGGAGAAGCGCACGACGACGGTCGGCCGCATCCAGCCGCATCTCGAAGTGAAGATCGTCGATCCGAGCGGCGACATCGTGCCGGTCGGCGCGACGGGCGAGCTGTGCACGAAGGGCTATTCGGTGATGCTCGGCTACTGGGACGACGACGCGAAGACACGCGAGGTGCTGGTCGACGGCTGGATGCATACCGGCGACCTCGCGACGCTCGATGCGGACGGTTACTGCAACATCGTCGGCCGCCTGAAGGACATGGTGATTCGCGGCGGCGAGAACGTCTATCCGCGCGAGATCGAGGAATTCCTGTTCCGGCATCCGAAGATCCAGAGCGCGCAGGTGTTCGGCGTGCCCGATGCGAAGTACGGCGAGGAGCTGTGCGCGTGGATCGTGCTGCGCGCGGACGAGCAGATGACCGAGGACGACGTGCGCGCGTTCTGCAACGGGCAGATCGCGCACTACAAGATCCCGCGCTATATCCGCTTCGTCGACGAGCTGCCGATGACGGTGACGGGCAAGGTGCAGAAGTTCGTGATGCGCGACCGGATGATCGAGGAGCTGAAGCTCGACGTGCAGAAGACCGCTTGAAGCGGGACGATGCCGGAAAATGCGGGAAAAACGTGGCGGCCTGTGCAGGCCGTTACGTTTTCGATGGACGAAAAAAAGCGGGCTTATTAGCCCGCTAAAAACCACACGCTACGGGGTTAGCGCGAGGAGACCAAAGATGAAACCGAGTCCGGCGGGGGGCCGGAAACGACTCCAACAGGGATGCCCCCCGGAAGGGCTTCGGTACGTGACCGACTGGCTCGCAGCGCTTCGCGTCCGCTCACACTTGGCACACGAGACCGCATCCGTGTTGAAACCGTTGAGGCCATTGTGGGCGAATTAATGACCCGTCGCGGTAACAAAGTGTTTCAGGTTGTAACGCCCGCCAGATAAGGCTTTCCGGGATTTTTTGCTGTTTTCGGGGTCCTGAAAAAGGTCATTTTTACCCATATTTTCCATCGCGTTTTCAGGGTGTGCGCGCGATGCGTTTTTCACGCGTATCGGGCGCGATGAATTGCCGATTTTCACGCGAGAAAGTGCACGGCGCGACCGATACCGCGCATGACGATTCATTCGTCAGAAAGATTTTGAAACGTGATCGGAATGCGCGGAAGTCGGCCGTTCGGCCAATCGGCGGGTTTTGAGCCGATGGCGAAGGGCGGCGGCGCGGACGGAAGGTGTAACGGCGGCCGGGCGGCCGCCGCTTCCGGCGAGATGTCGGCACCCCGGCGGCCGCGGGGTCGGTGCCCGTTATCGGCCGCCGCGGCGCGGGCCGCCTACTTCAGCCACTTGTCCGAAATGGCCTGGTACTCGCCGGTCGAGCGCGCGAGATGCAGCCACTGGTCGACGTACTGCTGGAACACGACGTCGCCGCGCGGCACCATGTACGCCTTCTCGCCGAACTGGAACGGCTTGTCCGGATGCACCGAGCACAGGCCCGGATTCAGCTTTTGCTGCAGCAGCGTCTCGGACGCATCCGTCACCATCACGTCGGCCTTGCCCGCGAGGATCTGCTTGAAGATCGTCACGTTGTCCGGATAGACGGTCAGGTTCGCGTGCGTGAAGAACTGCTTCGCGAACCGTTCGTTGGTGCCGCCCGGATTGACGATCACACGGGTCTCGGGCCGGTCGATCTGCGCGACGGTCTGGTATTTGTCGGCATCCGCGCAGCGCACGATCGGCGTCTTGCCGTCGACCACGTACGGCTGCGTGAAGAACACGCGCTTCTGGCGCTCGAGCGTCGTCGACACGCCGCCCACCGCGATGTCGCATTTCGCGACGAAGTCGTTGGTGAGGTTCGACCAGCTCGTCTTCACGTAGTCGGTCTTCACGCCGAGCGATTTCGCGAGCGATTCGGCCATGTCGATGTCGATGCCCTCGAAGCGGCCGTCCGCGCGATAGTACGAATACGGCTTGTAGTCGCCCGTCGTGCACACGCGCAGCGCGCCGCGCGCGAGCACGTCGTCGAGCCGCGAGCCGGCGGTAGCGGCGCTCGCAGGCGCCGCAGTGGCCGTACTCTGCGCGTGCGCGGCGGCGCAGCAAAACGCGGCGGCAGCAGCGAGCGTGGCAAGCGTGGCGAATGTCTTCATCGGTCTCCTCCTTCGTTCGGTTCGATATGAGCGTCCGATCATAACGGAGCCATCGCGCGCGTCATATGGCCGCCATCGCATCGGCATGCGCAGCCCGAGCGCGGCTGTCCGGTAAAATGCCGCTTTGCCTTCGCATCGTCGCTCCTACCGTGGCCCATAACCTGCTCAACGACACCTTCCTGCGTGCGCTTCTGCGCGAGCCGACCGACTACACGCCGATCTGGCTGATGCGCCAGGCCGGCCGCTACCTGCCCGAATACAACGCGACGCGCGCGCGCGCCGGCAGCTTCCTCGGCCTCGCAAAGAATCCCGACTACGCGACCGAGGTGACGCTGCAGCCGCTCGAGCGCTTCCCGCTCGACGCCGCGATCCTGTTCTCGGACATTCTGACGATTCCCGACGCGATGGGGCTCGGCCTCGACTTCCAGGTCGGCGAAGGGCCGAAGTTCGCGCATCCGGTGCGCACCGAGGCCGACGTCGCGAAGCTCGCGGTGCCGGACATCGAGGCGACGCTTGGCTACGTGACGGGCGCCGTGCGCGAGATTCGCCGCGCGCTCACCGACGCTCAGGGCCGTCAGCGCGTGCCGCTGATCGGCTTTTCGGGCAGCCCGTGGACGCTCGCGTGCTACATGGTCGAAGGCGGCGGCTCGGACGATTTCCGCACGGTGAAGTCGATGGCGTATTCGCGCCCGGATCTGATGCACCGGATCCTCGACGTGAACGCGCAGGCGGTGGCCGCGTACCTGAACGCGCAGATCGAAGCGGGCGCGCAGGCCGTGATGATCTTCGATACGTGGGGCGGTGCGCTGGCCGACGGCGCGTATCAGCGCTTCTCGCTCGACTATATCCGCCGCGTGGTGTCGCAGCTCAAGCGCGAGCACGACGGCGAGCGCGTGCCGGTGATCACGTTCACGAAGGGCGGCGGGCTGTGGCTCGAGGAGATCGCGGCGACCGGCGTCGACGCGGTCGGGCTCGACTGGACGGTCAACCTCGGCGCCGCGCGTGAGCGCGTCGCGGGGCGCGTGGCGCTGCAGGGCAACCTCGACCCGACGATCCTGTTCGCGCCGCCGGCCGCGGTGCGCGAACAGGCGCGCGCGGTGCTCGACAGCTACGGCAACCATCCGGGCCACGTGTTCAACCTCGGGCACGGCATTTCGCAATTCACGTCGCCCGACCACGTCGCCGAACTCGTCGACGAAGTGCATACCCACAGCCGCGCGATCCGTAGCGGAGCAGCGGGCTGAACGCAAGCGCTGTCATGCTGCACTGCAGGATGACAGCGTTTCGTTGCTGAAACTAAACAGGGCGCAACCCCGCTCCCGCTGCCGATTCGGTGCTTGTCAAGACTTGACTTATACACATTTTCCACGTTGCAGCGCGGTAGAGCCCCGTATCGGTCAATTTGTCTCGCTATGGTTCGGTAATTTGAATAGCAGCCTTATGGAATAAGGCTTCGCGGGGCACCGCAGCAAGCAGCGAAAAACAGCGCAAAGCACGGCCCCGCGCGCGTTGCGGCCGTTGAGCGGCGAGTTCTCAACAAAGTTATCCACAGGCTGGGCAGGGTATACGGCGATTCCTAATGCGAATCCAAAACTTAGCGCCGAATCTGAAGTTTTACTTTAAGTTCGCCGTCGCGATGCGGGCGCGGATGCAAGCCGTCCGTACTTCGCGTGCTGCCGCCGCCGGAGCGCCGCAATGAGCGGCACCTACCTGCGCGTCGCGCTCGACCATCCGCTCGCCACGCTGTTCGACTACCGCTGCGACGCGCAGCCGGCGCCGGTGCCCGGGACGCTCGTGCAGGTGCCGTTCGGCAAGCGGCAGGCCGTCGGCCTCGTCTGCGAAGTCACCACTCACACCGATGTGCCGCCGTCGCGGTTGCGCGCGGTCGACGCGATCTGCGCCGACCTGCCGCCGCTGTCGCCGGACTGGCTCGCGCTCGTGTCGTTCGCCGCCGATTACTATCAGCGCGGGCGCGGCGAGGTCGCGTTGCCGGCGCTGCCGCAGGCGTTGCGCGACGCCGGGCGCTGGGGGCGGCTGCTCGCGCCGGAAGTGCGCTACCAGCCGACCGAAGCCGGCCGCGCGGCGCTGCCCGACGCGTTGCCCGCGCGCGGCGCCGCGCTGCGCCGGCTCGCGCAGGCGCTCGTCGACACCGGCTCGCTGACGCTGCCCGACGCGCGCGCGCTCCATCCGAAGGCGGCCGCGACGCTCGACGACTGGGCGGCGCGCGGCTGGGTCGACGTCGAGGAGATCGGCTGGACCGATACGCCTGTGGTCAAACCTGTGGATAACCTGTCGACAAACGGTGGACGAACTGTGCCGCCGGCGTTGACGGACCAGCAGGCCGAGGCGCTGGACGCGATCCGCGCGGCGCACGGTTTCGCGCCGTTCCTGCTGCACGGCGTGACGGGCAGCGGCAAGACCGAGGTCTATCTGCATGCGCTCGCGTCGCTGCTCGACGCGCGGCCGGACGCGCAGGCGCTCGTGCTCGTGCCCGAAATCAACCTGACGCCGCAGTTCGAGGCCGCGTTTCGCGCGCGCTTCGCGGGTGCGCTCGCCGACGACGCGATCGTCACGCTGCACAGCGGGCTCGCCGAAGGCGAACGGGCGCGCAACTGGCTCGCCGCGCACACCGGCCGCGCGCGGATCGTGCTCGGCACGCGGCTCGCGGTGCTTGCGTCGATGCCGACGCTCGCGCTGATCGTCGTCGACGAGGAGCACGAGCCCGCGTACAAGCAGCAGGAAGGACTGCGCTATTCGGCGCGCGACCTGGCCGTGTGGCGCGCGAAGCAGCTCGGCATCACGGTCGTGCTCGGCTCGGCGACGCCGTCGCTCGAAAGCTGGTGGCAGGCCGAGCAGGGCCGCTACACGCGTCTCACGCTGTCGCGCCGCGCGGTGGCCGACGCGACGCTGCCGACCGTGCGGCTGATCGATCTCGAAGAGGAGCGGCGGCGCGGGCGCGCGTCGATGGGCGGGCTGTCCGGGCCGCTCGTCGCGGCGCTGAAGGCGCGGCTCGAACGCGGCGAACAGAGCCTCGTGTTCCTGAACCGGCGCGGTTACGCGCCGCAGCTCGCGTGCGACGCGTGCGGCTGGGTGGCCGGTTGCCCGCGCTGCAGCGCGTACGTCGTGCTGCACAAGCCCGAGCACGCACTGCGCTGCCATCACTGCGGCTGGGAAGCGCGCATTCCGCGCTCGTGCCCCGAGTGCGGGAACGTCGACATCGCGCCGCTCGGGCGCGGCACGCAGCGCATCGAGGAGGCGCTCGCCGAAGCGGTGCCGGGCGCGCGGATCCTGCGGATCGATGCGGACAGCACGCGCCGCAAGGGCAGCGCGCAGGCGCTTTTTTCCGACGTGCACGCGGGCGAGGTCGACATCCTGGTCGGCACGCAGATGATCGCGAAAGGGCACGACTTCCAGCGCGTGTCGCTCGTCGGCGTGCTCAATGCCGACACCGCGCTGTTCTCGCACGACTTCCGCGCGAGCGAGCGGCTGTTCGCGCAGCTGATGCAGGTGAGCGGCCGCGCGGGGCGCGCCGGGCTGCCGGGCGAGGTGATGGTGCAGACGCGCTACCCGCGTCACGCGCTGTATCACGCGCTCGGGCGGCAGGACTACGTGGGCTTCGCGAATTCGACGCTCGCCGAGCGGCGCGACGCGCACCTGCCGCCGTTCGTCTACCAGGCGCTGCTGCGCGCCGAAGGGCGCACGCTCGACGCGGCGCTCGCGTTCCTGCTGCAGGCCGCGGCCGCGTTGCCGGGGCTGCCCGGCGCGGATCGCGTGACCGTCTACGACGCGGTGCCGATGACGATCGTCAAGGTCGCGAACGTCCATCGCGCGCAATTGCTGCTCGAAAGCGCGTCGCGGGCGGCGCTGCAGCATGCGCTGCGTGCATGGCAGCCGGCGCTGCGCGCGCTGAAGGGCGTGCTGCGGTGGAGCGTCGAGGTCGATCCGCTGGATATCTGAGCGGCGCCGCGCGGCGCCTGCCACGGCGCGTTGCCGAATGCCGCGAAGCCCCGGCCGCCCGGCGCGCCGAACCGTCTCCCGTTGCTTGCCCGCCGCCGGCATCGGTCCGCGTCACACCACGCAGTGCAACCCGTTTTCGGCCGCTTGCGCGCATACGGAAGGTTGCACACGCGTGCCGAACCGGCCCGATCAGGGAAAACACCGATCCTCCGACCACGGGCAACCCCTAGGTTGCAACCGCGTAAGTGACTGATTATATTGACTAACTTATGGGTGCAACCTATCTCTCAATTTGGTTGCACCTTTTTATTGCGTGCCGTAGGATTTCGCGCATCCTCTTACACCACACTGCCGGGCTCGCACCGGCGCACGAACCCACCATGGCAAGCACGACTCTCGGCGTCAAAGTCGACGACCTTCTCCGCTCGCGCCTCAAGGACGCCGCCGCGCGTCTCGAGCGCACTCCCCACTGGCTGATCAAGCAGGCGATCTTCGCGTATCTCGAGCGGATCGAGCACGGCCAGTTGCCGCCCGAGCTGTCGGGCCACAGCGGCGTGACGGAGCTCGCCGACGGTCAGGCCGCGGACGGCGACGACGACAACTCGCCGCATCCGTTCCTCGAGTTCGCGCAGAACGTGCAGCCGCAATCGGTGCTGCGTGCGGCGATCACGGCCGCGTACCGCCGTCCGGAACCGGAGTGCGTGCCGTTCCTGCTCGGCCAGGCGCGCTTGCCCGCGAACCTGCAGGCGGACGTGCAGGCGCTCGCGACGAAGCTGGTCGAGGCGCTGCGCGAGAAGAGCTCGGGCGGCGGCGTCGAAGGGCTGATCCACGAGTTCTCGCTGTCGAGCCAGGAAGGCGTCGCGCTGATGTGCCTCGCCGAAGCGCTGTTGCGCATTCCCGACCGTGCGACGCGCGACGCGCTGATCCGCGACAAGATCAGCAAGGGCGACTGGCGCTCGCACGTCGGCCATGCGCCGTCGCTGTTCGTGAACGCGGCGACCTGGGGGCTGATGATCACCGGCAAGCTCGTGACGACCAACAGCGAAGCGGGCCTGTCGTCGGCGCTCACGCGCCTGATCGGCCGCGGCGGCGAGCCGCTGATCCGCAAGGGCGTCGACATGGCGATGCGCCTGATGGGCGAGCAGTTCGTCACCGGCGAAACGATTTCCGAAGCGCTCGCGAACAGCCGCAAGTACGAAGCGCGCGGCTTCCGCTACTCGTACGACATGCTCGGCGAAGCGGCGACCACCGAAGAGGACGCGCAGCGCTACTACGCGTCGTACGAACAGGCGATCCACGCGATCGGCAAGGCGGCCGGCGGCCGCGGCATCTACGAAGGCCCGGGCATCTCGATCAAGCTGTCGGCGCTGCATGCGCGCTACTCGCGCTCGCAGCAGGAGCGCACGATGAGCGAGCTGCTGCCGCGCGTGCGCGCGCTCGCGCTGCTCGCGCGCCGCTATGACATCGGCCTGAACATCGACGCGGAAGAAGCCGACCGTCTCGAACTGTCGCTCGACCTGCTCGAGGCACTGTGCTTCGATCCGGAGCTCGCCGGCTGGAACGGCATCGGTTTCGTCGTGCAGGGCTACCAGAAGCGCTGCCCGTTCGTGATCGACTACCTGATCGATCTCGCGCGCCGCAGCCGTCACCGCCTGATGATCCGCCTCGTGAAGGGCGCGTACTGGGATACCGAGATCAAGCGGGCGCAGGTCGACGGCCTCGAAGGCTATCCGGTCTACACGCGCAAGATCTACACCGACGTGTCGTACCTCGCGTGCGCGAAGAAGCTGCTCGCCGCGCCGGACGCCGTGTACCCGCAGTTCGCGACGCACAACGCGTACACGCTGGCCGCGATCTATCAACTCGCGGGCCAGAACTACTACCCGGGCCAGTACGAATTCCAGTGCCTGCACGGGATGGGCGAGCCGCTGTACGAGGAAGTCACCGGTCGCGACAAGCTGAACCGCCCGTGCCGCGTGTACGCGCCGGTCGGCACGCACGAGACGCTGCTCGCGTACCTCGTGCGCCGTCTGCTGGAAAACGGCGCGAACACGTCGTTCGTGAACCGCATCGCCGATAAGACCGTGTCGGTGAAGGAGCTCGTTGCCGATCCGGTCGACGAAGCGTCGAAGGTCGTGCCGCTCGGCGCGCCGCACGCGAAGATCCCGCTGCCGCGCAACCTGTATGGCGACGAGCGTCCCAACTCGATGGGCCTCGACCTGTCGAACGAACACCGTCTCGCGTCGCTGTCGTCCGCGCTGCTCGCGAGCGCGCACCACCCGTGGCGCGCGGCGCCGATGCTCGCCGACGACGCGCTCGCCGATGCGCCGGCGCGCGACGTGCGCAACCCGGCCGACCAGCGCGACGTGGTCGGCACGGTGAGCGAAGCGACGTCCGAACACGTGAGCGCGGCGCTCGCGCACGCGGTGGCCGCCGCGCCGATCTGGCAGGCGACGCCGGTCGACGCGCGCGCCGATTGCCTGGTGCGCGCCGCCGACCTGCTCGAAGCGCAGATGCACACGCTGATGGGCCTGATCGTGCGCGAAGCCGGCAAGTCGCTGCCGAACGCGATCGCCGAGATCCGCGAAGCGGTCGACTTCCTGCGCTACTACGCGGCGCAGATCCGCGGCGAGTTCTCGAACGACACGCACCGCCCGCTCGGCCCCGTGGTCTGTATCAGCCCGTGGAACTTCCCGCTCGCGATCTTCATGGGCCAGGTCGCCGCGGCGCTCGCCGCCGGCAACACGGTGCTCGCGAAGCCGGCCGAACAGACGCCGCTGATCGCCGCGCAAGCCGTGCGCCTGCTGCGCGAGGCCGGCGTGCCGGCCGGCGCGGTGCAACTGCTGCCGGGCACCGGCGAGACCGTCGGTGCGGCGCTGGTCGCCGATGCGCGCACGCGTGCGGTGATGTTCACCGGTTCGACCGAAGTCGCACGCCTGATCAACAAGACGCTGTCCGCGCGCCTCGACCCGGACGGCAAGCCGATTCCGCTGATCGCGGAAACGGGCGGCCAGAACGCGATGATCGTCGATTCGTCGGCGCTCGCGGAGCAGGTCGTCGCGGACGTGATGCAGTCGTCGTTCGACTCGGCCGGTCAACGGTGTTCGGCGCTGCGCGTTCTGTGTCTGCAGGACGACGTCGCGGACCGCACGCTGACGATGTTGAAGGGCGCGATGCACGAGCTGGCGCTCGGCAACCCGGACCGGCTGTCGACCGACGTCGGCCCGGTGATCGACGCCGAGGCGAAGCAGACGATCGACACGCACGTCGCGGCGATGAAGGACAAGGGCCACACGGTCACGCAATTGCCGATGCCCGACGCATGCGCGCACGGCACGTTCGTGCCGCCGACGCTGATCGAGATCGGCAGCATCGACGAGTTGAAGCGTGAAGTGTTCGGCCCCGTGCTGCACGTGGTGCGCTACCGCCGCAGCCAGCTCGACAAGCTGCTCGAGCAGATCCGCGCGACCGGCTACGGGCTGACGCTCGGCATCCACACGCGGATCGACGAGACGATCGCGCACGTGATCTCGAATGCGCACGTGGGCAACATCTACGTGAACCGCAACGTGATCGGCGCGGTGGTCGGCGTGCAGCCGTTCGGCGGCGAAGGGCTGTCGGGCACGGGCCCGAAGGCCGGTGGCGCGCTGTACCTGCAGCGCCTGCTCGCGACGCGTCCGTCGGGGCTGCCGCGCGCGCTCGCGCAGTCGCTGGTGGCGGACGGCGCGACCGAAAGCGATGCGCGCGGCAATCCGGCGGCGGCGCTCACGACGCTGCGCGACTGGCTGATCGAGCAGCGCGAGCCGGCGCTGGCCGCGCGTTGCGACGGCTACCTCGCACAGGTGCCGGCCGGCGCGACCGCGGTGCTGACCGGGCCGACGGGCGAGCGAAACACGTATACACTCGGCCCGCGCGGCACGGTGCTGTGTGTCGCGGCCACGCCGGGCGGCGCGCGTGCGCAGTTCGCGGCGGTGCTCGCGACCGGCAACCGCGCACTGTTCGCCGGCGCGGCGGGCGAGGCGCTGGTCGCCGCGCTGCCGGCGTCGCTGAAGGCGCACGCGGCGGTGCGCAAGCAGGCCGACGCGCCGTTCGACGCGGTGCTGTTCGAAGGCGACAGCGACGAACTGCAGACGCTCGTGAAGGACGTCGCGCAGCGGCCGGGCCCGATCGTGTCGGTGCAGGGCGTGTCGGCGGGCGCGTTCGAGAACGGCGACGCGGAAGACTACGCGCTCGAGCGGCTGTTGACGGAACGCTCGGTGAGCGTGAACACGGCCGCGGCGGGCGGCAATGCGAATTTGATGACGATCGGCTGATCATCCTTGCCGTTCGGATCAAACAAAGGAAGCGGCAAGGCGATCCCGAAGCCGCTCCATTTACCCTGGTACCAAGGAGATGCTATGCAACACACGATGAAAAAGGTGGCAGGCGCGACGTTCGTCGCGGTCATGTCGCTGGCGGGGACGGCCCATGCGGATGACGTGAAGATCGGTTACGCAGGGCCGATGACGGGCGCGCAGGCGCACTACGGCAAGGATATGCAGAACGGGATCGTGCTCGCGCTGGAAGACTTCAACGCGACGAACCCGAAGATCGGCGGCAAGCCGGTGAAGTTCGTGCTGAGCACGCAGGACGACCAGGCTGACCCGCGTACGGGCACGACGGTCGCGCAGAAGCTGGTCGACGACGGCATCAAGGGCATGCTCGGCCACTTCAACTCGGGCACGACGATTCCGGCTTCGCGTATCTACGCGAACGCGGGCATTCCGGAAATCGCGATGGCGACGGCGCCGGAATACACGCAGCAAGGCTACAAGACGACCTTCCGCATGATGACGTCCGACACGCAGCAGGGCTCGGTGGCCGGCACGTTCGCGTCGAAGGATCTCGGCATGAAGAAGATCGCGATCGTCGACGACCGCACGGCCTACGGCCAGGGTCTCGCCGACCAGTTCGAGAAGGCCGCGAAGGCCGGCGGCGCGACGATCGTCGACCGCGAATTCACGAACGACAAGGCCGTCGACTTCAAGGCGATTCTCACGAAGCTGAAGGCGGCGAAGCCGGACCTCGTCTACTACGGCGGCGCGGATTCGCAGGCAGCGCCGATGGTCAAGCAGATGAAGGCGCTGGGCTTCAACGCACCGCTGATGAGCGGCGAAATGGTGAAGACGCCGACGTTCCTGAAGATCGCGGGCAACGCGGCCGACGGCACGATCGCTTCGCTGGCCGGCCTCCCGCTGGAAGAAATGCCGGGCGGCAAGACCTACGCCGACAAGTACAAGAAGCGTTTCGGCGAAGACGTGCAGACGTACTCGCCGTACGCGTACGACGGCGCGATGGCGATGCTGAACGCGATGAAGAAGGCCGATTCGACCGATCCGGCGAAGTACCTGCCGGTGCTCGCGAAGACCGACATGGCCGGCGTCACGTCGACGCACGTCGCGTATGACGCGAAGGGCGACCTGAAGAACGGCGGCATCACGATGTACAAGGTCGAGAAGGGCGAGTGGAAGCCGCTGAAGAGCATCGGCGGCAAGTAAGCAGCTTGATGTGATGTGACGCGCGGGCGGCGGTGTAACGCGTCGCCCCGCGCCTCATGCGAAAAAGCCACCGGACCCGATGGGGCCGGTGGCTTTTTCTTTGGTGGGACACGGCCGACAGGACATAGGAGTCTTGCCGGCAGTGGTGCAACAGGGGCGCCGCATGCGGACGTCGATACCGCATCACCGTGATGGCGGCCGGATGACGTTACTTGCCGTCGCAGCACTTGTTAGGGCAATCGGGCAGGAAGGAAATTTCCACACGCCGCCCATTGTCGATGTCGCCATGCGAATAGACGCGGGCGCTCTTCTTGATGGTTCCGCGTAAAAAACCGAGTTGCTCCAGCAGCGCATACGCGGTTTGCAATCTTGATTGCGCAAGGGCCAGTGCTTCCGGTTCACTTTCCTCGGCATGGCCGCTGATCAGCGTTGTTTCCTTGGTCAGGTGATTCGCGTAATTGAGTTTTTGGTCGATTGTCCATTTTGCAATGCGGACGATTTCGGCGTTCGATATGTGCGAGCTATCTCTCGAAAAGTAGATGTCGAGATTCTCGCTGGCGATGCAGGCGAATACCGGGCGGGAAGTGAGAAGGCCTAGGCAAAGAATAAACTTAAGCATTGTAAATGACGTATCCTGCAATACTGTCGGCATTGTTGATTGCTTGGTTCGGATTCTCGGCTCCAAACGTTAGACATTCCTCAATGAAATATCTATGATCCCTGGTTCCCATTGTGTCATCAAAATGACTCGCCTCATGAATCAAAGTGGAAACTATGGAATCTTTTTCCCATGAGAAGTCTCGCATTGTACAAAAATCGGGATGTATTGCGATCGTATGAGTTGCGGTATCCGGCGAACATACTGATGCCGCGACTCCCGATTTGTTTGGATTTGGAACGCATCCAATATGTTTGAATCGCTCGCTATCCCATCGCGTGAAATTGTATCCCGTGAGTGTCTTTGGCACGCGGACGATTGCAGTCAGGCCTGTTAATAGTGTTGTGCGAGTGCCTTCGTCAGTTCTGCCGAACCACTGTAATACGCGTGCCTTATCGGCGTTGGACCAGCGCTGCAAATCCATGATTCTTTTGTCGATGAGGGAAACGGCTCGATCGCGTTTACTCAATA
The DNA here is from genome assembly GCF_029522185.1 of Burkholderia sp. IO2. NCBI lineage: Bacteria > Pseudomonadati > Pseudomonadota > Betaproteobacteria > Burkholderiales > Burkholderiaceae > Burkholderia > Burkholderia sp. IO2. Next base: position 69,666 of record NZ_JAKWFH010000039.1, read on the forward strand.
CCATTTCCCGGAATTCCTTGTTTGTCATGTTGTGACATATTCTCTCGGTATTGATCGTCACCTCCACCATCGACCCGGGATTGGTATTGGTGGCTGCACCTGAGTGTACGAGGAACCATTCTCCGCCGTCATTCACATCAAAATCTTTCATTTTTTCAATGTTCCATCGTATAGATTTTCAACGTTGCCGAGGCGTCGGTGGCGATTCGATGTGTTTGCCCGGCCGTGTCCGTGGTGCCCGTGAAAATTTGCCCGGCGTCGGTAACGATTCGGTAGCGGATGTTCGCGAGCGGGCGGCGGGAGTCATCGAGCAAGGTGAATTGCTCGTCGTGTACGACAAATGACCGCTTGGCTGCATCAGGTTGGCGCCCAGTCAGCGTCGCAGTCTCTCCTGCGGTAAAAGTCATTCGCATGCCGCGTTCAGCGTAGAAGACCGGCGGTGGGTTGCATCCGCAGACATTGATATCTCCGCTCAATGCCCATTGTTTGCCGTTCGGGCCGGTACCTGGCCAGCGCGGCCCTTGCGGTGCGATGTACCCTTCACGCTTGCAGGTCGAACAGTAGGTCTTCATATCCAGCGTGGCGATATGAACCCTCGGCGGCGGATCGGAACAGGCCACAGTGTCGAGGCCTTCGACAATCACCGCTTCCCTGGCGCGGTCGCCTTTGGCAAGAAAGTAGCGAATCATGGGCGCTACCTCAGCGGGGCACGGACGAGCGGGTGACGACGCTAAATACGACGGACGACGCGATGCCTTGTCGCTCGGGGCTATCGGTGATCGTGTCGCCGTTATCGAGTTCGCTGCCAACGAATGCCAGCGGCGCGAAGTCGGGCCCGTCGGCCAAACCCAGACCACTCGTAATGCGTGCGGTTGAACCGTCCGGATAGTGGATCAGGTCGCCCACCGTGCCAGCCTTGCCCAAGTGCGGCGCTACTTCCCAAGTGCCGGACGGCTCGCGCAATGCACCGCCACGCGCTGTTGTCGCACCACGTGCCGCCAATCTGTAAGCAGGCGGCGCGGGCGGTGGTACATAGGCCGGGTCGAATAGGCCCGCAACGCGTTGCCCATCCCGCACGTGAATGCCCCACGAGGTACGCAGAGTTTCGGTAATGCGGTCACCGTTGCTCAACCGGCTACCGACCAACGCGAACGGCTTGCCTCTGCTATGGTTGCTTCCCGCGCCGTCGATAATCGCGGCCTCGCTGCCGTCGTCATAAGTCACTACGTCGCCGACGCAAGCGACTTCCAATCCAGCCAGGGTCAGGCCGCTGGTTGCGGTGGTGACGCGTCCTCCGCGTTCTGTGAGTGCGCCAACGGTGGCGAAAAGATGAGTCGGTGCGTTGAGTTCGTTTTTCATCCGGCTTCCCTGTTTCAGTAAATGGAATGGCTGCCTAGAGACGCTATTCCAGATACGAAACGTCGATCAATCGGACGAATATGATTCAGAGCGGATAACGTCTATTACTTGTTCCGTTCCGCCTAGTGCATTGGGCGCGTGCGCGAACGCGTTGGGTCAGGTACCTCGGATAAGCAACAATGCCGTATCCCGCTTTTGGGTTCGCACTGGAGTATGAGGGCGCGGTTTACAAGTGCGCCGACTCAATCCCGGATACTCAGTCCCCCCGCACCCGCAGCAGAAACTTCTGCAACTTGCCGGTCGGCGTGCGCGGCAGCGCCTGCGCGAACGTGAACTCGCGCGGGATCTTGTACGCGGCAAGCCGCTCGCCGCAGAACGTGCGCAGCGCATCCGCATCGCGCACCGCGTTCGCCCGCATCACGACGTGCGCGACGACCGTCTCGCCCCAGTCCGGATGCGGGACGCCGACGACGGCCGCCTCGGCGATGTCCGGATGCGCGCCGAGCACGTCCTCCACTTCCTTCGAATAGACGTTCTCGCCGCCGGTGACGATCATGTCCTTCAGCCGGTCGACGATGAACAGGTAGCCCTCCTGATCGATCCGCGCGACGTCGCCGGTGCGGTACCAGCCGTCCGGCGCGAACGCGGCGCGCGTCGCGGCCGCGTCGTCGAGATAGCCGAGCATCATGCTGCCGCCCTTCAGCCAGATCTCGCCGGTCTCGCCCGGCCGCGCATCGACGCCGTCCATTCGCACGACCCGCAGGTCGACGCCCGGGCCGCCCTGGCGGCCGATGGAACCGGCCTTCGCGATCTGCTCGTCCGGATACAGTGTCGTGCCGGCCGGCCCCGTTTCCGTCATCCCGTACACCTGGAAGAACGCGTGGCTGCGATACGCTTGCGCGAGCCGTTCGGCCTGCGCGGCGCCGATCGGGCCGCCGCCGTACAGCCACGCGCGCACGCTCGACAGGTCGAATGCCGCGAAGCCGTCGATCGTGTCGAGCGGCAGCGTGTACGACACCGGCGCGCCGAAATACAGCGTCACGCGCTCGCGCTCGACGGTCTGCAGGAAGCGCAGCGGATGGTATTCGCGCAGCAGCACGACGGTGCCGCCCGCGACCAGCGTGCCGCCGAACCAGTTGTTCAGCGGCGACGAATGCCAGATCGGCATCGCCATCAGCGTGCGTTCGTTGCGGCCGATCCCGATGGCGAGCGCCGCCTGCATCGCCGCGAGCGTCACCGTGCGATGGCTGTGCACGCAACCCTTCGGACGGCCGGTCGTGCCGGACGTGTAGAGAATCTGCGCGATGTCGTCATCGGCCGGCTCGATGCCCGCGAGGCCGTCCATCGTCGCGCACATCGTGTCGAAGTTCGGCACGCCGTCGAGCTCGCCCTCCGTCACGAGCCGCCGCGCCGGATGCACGAGGCGCTCGACCACCGGCGCGAGCGCTACGTCGAACAGCAGCGCGGTGCTGCCGCTGTGCTCGAGCACGTAGTCGACTTCCGGCGCCTGCAGCTTGTGGTTGATCGGCACGAACGCCGCGCCGAGCCGCCACGCGCCGAACATCAGGTCGACGAAGGCCGGCGTGTTGAAGCACATCGCGGCGACGCGGTCGCCGGCCGCGACGCCGAGCGCGCTCAGCACGGCCGCCGCGCGGTGCGAACGCGCGCGCGCGGCCGCATACGTGATCGTCGCGGATTCGCTGACGAGAAACGGCTTGTCGGGCGTCGCACGGGCGGCGCGGTCGAGGGCGGCGACGAGGTTCATCGAGGCTCCGGGGCGGGCGAACGAACGCGCGTTCGGGTGAACGGGCCGGCGTCAGGCCGGGTACGCGCGCTGCAGCAGCGCGGCGACGTCGATCGCGTGCGGATCGAAGCCGCCCGCGATGCGGCCCCAGTCGGGCGCGGCGAGCCGCGTCGCGACGAACGCGTCGGCGACGGCCGCCGGCGCATCGCGGCGCAGCAGGCACGCCTGCGCGACGAGCGCGAGCCGCTGCGCGAACACGCGGCCCGACGCTTCGAGCGTGTCGGCCGGGGCGGCGAGCATCGCGCGCAATCCGTCGAGCGCCGCGCGGATGCGCGGTTCGCCCGCGCCGAGGTCGGCCAGTTCGTCGAACAGCGCGGCGGCCGCGTCGGGCTCGCGCGATATGGCGCGCAGCACGTCGAGGCACATCACGTTGCCGGAGCCTTCCCAGATCGAGTTGACGGGCGCCTCGCGGAACAGGCGCGCGATCGGGCCGTCGTCGACGTAACCGTTGCCGCCGAACACTTCCATCACCTCGCCGGTCAGCTCGACCGCGCGCTTGCAGACCCAGAATTTCGCGGCGGGCGTGACGATCCGCTTCCACGCGCGTTCGCGCGGCGAGTCGTCGCGTTCGAACGCGTCGGCGAGCCGCATCGCGAGCGACAGCGCCGCCTCGCTCTCCAGCGCGAGATCGGCGAGCACGGTGCGCATCAGCGGCTGCTCGGCGAGCGCGCGGCCGAACGCATGGCGCTGGCGCGTGTACGCGATCGCCTGCACGACGCCCTGGCGCAGCATCGCCGCGCTGCCGAGCACGCAGTTCAGCCGCGTGTAGGTGGCCATCTCGATGATGGTGGGAATGCCGCGGCCTTCGTCGCCGAGCATGATGCCCCACGCGTCGTTCAGCTCGATCTCGCTGCTCGAATTGCTGCGGTTGCCGACCTTGTTCTTCAGCCGCTGGATCTCGACCGCGTTCTTCGTGCCGTCCGGGCGCCAGCGCGGCACGTAGAAGCACGACGGGCTGCCGGCCTCGGTGCGCGCGACGACGAGGTGCGCGTCGCACATCGGCGCGGAGAAGAACCACTTGTGGCCGCGCAGCCGGTATTCGCCACCGCGCCCGCCCGCGCCGACCGGCGTCGCGAGCGTCGTGTTCGCGCGCACGTCGGAGCCGCCCTGTTTCTCGGTCATGCCCATGCCGAACCAGATCGCGCGCTTGTCGGCGACCGGCACGTCGCGCGGATCGTAGTCGTCGCTGTAGAGCTTGTCGCGCAGCAGGTCCCACAGCGCCGGCTCCTTCTGCAGCACGGGGATCGCGGCCTGCGTCATCGTCGCGGGGCACAGCGTGCCGGCCTCGATCTGGCCGTGCAGGTAGAAGCCGGCGGCCGTCGCGGCCCAGCGGCCGCGGCGTGCATCGCGGAATGCGAGCGACACGAAGCCTTCGTGGCGATACTGGCCGAGCAGCGCGTGCCACGCCGGGTGGAAGTCGACGCGGTCGATGCGCCGGCCGCGCCGGTCGAACGTGTTCAGCTCCGGCGTGTGGCGGTTCGCTTCGTCGGCGAGCCGCGCGGTGTCGGCGCTGCCGAGCCGCGCACCGTACGCATCGAGCTGCGGCACGGCCCAGTCGGCGCCCGCCCGGGCGAGCGCGTCGCGCAGCGCGAGATCCGTCGCGAAGAGGTTATAGTCGACGAGTTCGTCGAACTGGTTCGTGACGGCGTGGGTCGAGTCGGTCATCGCGGTTGTCTCCGGTCTCAGGCTTCGCGGTCAGCCGGCGTGATGCCGCACGGCGCGCGCTTCGGCGCGGGTTCCGGCTTCCGGTAAAACGTATTCCCTGCTGAATTCAGAGTAGCAAATATGCCGCCGCGACATGTTCAGGTTCCGGCGCCGCCCGGCTCGCCGGCGGCGCAACCCGCGCCCGCGTTGCGTCGCCGGCCGCGCCAGTCGCGCGCGCAGGCGAGTTCCGACGCGCTGCAGCAGGCGTTCGTTCAGCTTTTGCTCGAACGCGGCTACGCGAAGGCGACGATCCGCGAGATCGCGGCCGTCGCGGGCGTCAGCATCGGCACCTTCTACGAGTATTTCGGCGACAAGCAAAGCCTCGCGGCGCTCTGCATCCACCGCCGCGTGCTGGCGCTGGCCGACCGGCTGCGCGACGCCGTGCAGCGGCTGCGCGGTGCGCCGCGGGCCGAACTCGCCGCCGCGCTGGTCGATCTTCAGGTCGAGACGATCGCCGCCGACGCGGCGCTGTGGGGCGCGCTGTTCGTGCTGGAGCGCCAGGTGTCGCCGCTGGCCGCGTATCGCCGCCATTACGACGCCTATGTCGCGCTGTGGCGCGACGCGCTCGCCCACGCGGCCGATCCGCCGCCTGCCGCGCGGCTCGACGGGCTCGCGAGGATGGCTCATACGATCTGCTACGGCGGGCTGTCGCAGGCGCTGCTGACGCTCGGGCCCGCGCTCGATTTCGCCGCGCAACGCCGCGAACTGCGGGCCGTGCTGCTCGCGTACCTCGCGGCGGCGCACGCGTAGCGTTGCCGTAGGGGAAATGCCTGATTTGCATATCGGGTGCCCACGCCAGCCTTCCCGCCAGGGGCTTCTCACCGAGAGCCATGAGAAAAATGCATGGCCGCCATGACGAACTTTCGGTTGTCCGTCGATATTGGCTCGGGCTAAATCATGCGGCAGATGCAGGCCCGCACATGCCGCGCGGCCCGCCCGAAGGACATCAGGAGGAGAAGTCATGCGAAGCGCCACCGCGCCCCGTTCGAAACTGCCCGACGTCGGGACGACGATCTTCACGGTGATCGGCCAACTGGCCGCTCAACACAACGCGCTGAACCTGTCGCAGGGCGCACCGAATTTCGCGCCCGATCCGGCGCTCGTCGAAGGCGTCGCGCGTGCGATGCGCGACGGTCACAACCAGTACGCGCCGATGGCCGGCGTGATCGCGCTGCGCGAGCGGCTCGCCGAGAAGACCGAGGCGCTGTACGGCGCGCGCTACGACCCGGCGACCGAGATCACGGTGATCGCGAGCGCGAGCGAGGGGCTTTACGCGGCGATCAGCGCGCTCGTGCATCCGGGCGACGAGGTGATCTACTTCGAGCCGTCGTTCGACAGCTACGCGCCGATCGTGCGGCTGCAGGGCGCGACGCCGGTTGCGATCAAGCTGTCGCCCGAGCATTTCCGCGTGGACTGGGACGAGGTGGCCGCGGCCATCACGCCGCGCACGCGGATGATCATCGTCAACACGCCGCACAACCCGACCGCAACGGTGTTCTCCGCCGACGATCTCGAACGCCTCGCGCGGCTCACGCGCGACACGGGCATCGTGGTGCTGTCCGACGAAGTGTACGAACACGTCGTGTTCGACGGCGCGCAGCACCAAAGCGTCGCGCGCCATCGCGAGCTGGCCGAGCGCAGCGTGATCGTGTCGTCGTTCGGCAAGTCGTTCCACGTGACCGGCTGGCGGGTCGGCCATTGCCTCGCACCGGCCGAGCTGATGGACGAGATCCGCAAGGTGCACCAGTTCATGGTGTTTTCGGCCGACACGCCGATGCAGGTCGCGTTCGCGGAAATCCTCGCGCGGCCGGACAGCTATCTCGGCCTGTCGGCGTTCTACCAGGCCAAGCGCGACCTGCTCGCGCGCGAGCTGGCCGATTCGCGTTTCGAGCTGCTGCCGAGCGAAGGCTCGTTCTTCATGCTGGCGCGCTTTCGCCACTTCTCGGACGAAAGCGATGGCGATTTCGTGCTGCGCCTGATCCGCGACGCGCGCGTCGCGACGATTCCGCTGTCGGCGTTCTATACCGACGGCACCGACGCCGGCGTGATCCGGCTCAGTTTTTCGAAGGACGACGCGACGCTGGTCGAAGGCGCGCGGCGGCTGCGTTCGCTGTAAGACAACCGGCGACGGGCACGTCGCATCGACCAGACACAGGAGAATTGAAATGAACGCGTCCCACCCGTGAACGTGAGAGCAGAAAAAGGGGTGGACCCTCACGGGCCAACGGCATCGATGTGCCCAAGTGGAAAATGCACGCATTTCCCGGCAACCGGAGGA